>SBBV01000235.1 GCA_005240015.1 Candidatus Odyssella thessalonicensis
CGCCGACGCTGGGCGGCTTCCTCCTGACGATCAAGGACGTGACGCAGAGCTGGATGGACAACGAGCAGGTGCGCGTGCCCGGCTTCCGCGACCGCATCGTGCACATCACGCTGATGCCGGGCGAGGGCGGCGTGAACCTCGACATGCCGCCCGGGATGATCGCCGACATCGCCGAGCGCGGGCGCGTGGCCGGGCAGACCCTCGCCGAGCGCTTTGCCTCGGGGCCGCAATGGGAGGTGGCCGAGGCCTGGGAAGGTCATCGCTGGGTGCGCTTCCGCTCGAGCATGTACGCGCTCGAGGGCGCGCTCCGGAACTTCGAGAAAGGCTTGCGCGAGATCCACCCGAGCGACAAGGCGTTCGAGGAGCTGGCCGCGCGCCCCAAGGGCGCTCCGCCGCTGGCCTTCCCGTGGTGGAACGGCGGCCAACGCGATTTCGCGCTGGCCTCGACCAAGGCGCTGCGCGAGATCGTGGCGTCGTGGCGGCTGCCGCCCCAGACCTTCGGCCCCGCCGACGAGGACGATCCCGGGCCGCCCGAGCCGACGCCCGAGATGCGCATCGTGCCGCGCATCTGAAGATTAAGGTCACAGGAGCCGGGGAGCCGGGGAGAAGCAAGGAAGCTTCATCACCAAGGCACCGTCGCCGGGCCAAGTGGCCCGGCGACGCTCGCAGAAGCGAGCGACCGCGCCAAGTGGCGCGCGAAAGAAAGCCTTCCCCCGCTTGCGGACGCTCGGGCTGCGCCCGAGCTTCGGGCAGAATCGCGCTTTGCGCGATTCTGCAGTAAGGCCCGCCTTTGGCGGGCCGTCGGGGAAGGTTGGATGGGAGTGTCTCTCCACCGGGAATCGCGGATCGCCGCCGTGCGCGTCATCGACCCGACCACGAATCCGTCCTCACCCCCACCCTAACCCTCCCCCGCTAATCGCGGGGGAGGGGAATTTTCGCGCGCCTTCGTGGTGAATCTTCCTTCTCCCCGGCTCCCCGGCTCCCTGTTCACTTTACCCGGCCGCGGCCGGTCAAATCTCGAACCAAGTGGTATTATATTCCGGGCAAGGCCAAACTGTGGCCGAAATCGCCTTCCCATAGCCGGCAGCCGACCCCCTGATGCACGCCCTCGCCAAGCCCGACGTCTCCCAGCCGCGCACGATCGTGGATCGGCGGATGCTGATGGAGCGCCTCGACGGTATCGGCAAGGACCGGCCCGCGCCCGAGCAGCGCGCCGCCGTGCTGGTGCTGTTCAAGGATGCGCTGGCGGCGGGCCGGGCCGAGATCAAGCGGCGCTTCGAGGCCAACCGCGATGCGAGGACGCGCGGGCGCGAGTGCGTCCGGGCCACCGCCTACCTCGTCGATCAGCTGGTCCGGACGCTCTACGACTACGCGTTCGAGAAGGTCTATCCCAACCCCAACCCCACCGCCGGCGAGAAGAAGGCCGTGGTCGCGACCGGCGGCTACGGGCGCGGCGAGCTGGCGCCGCAATCCGACATCGATCTCCTGTTCCTGCTCTCGTACAAGCTCACGCCGCATGCCGAGCAGGTGATCGAATACATGCTCTACATGCTGTGGGACCTGGGGCTCAAAGTGGGCCACGCCACGCGCTCGGTCGACGAATGCGTGCGCATGGCGAAGCAGGACCAGACGATCCGCACGGCGCTCCTCGAGGCGCGCTATCTCTGGGGCGATGCCGCGCTCTATCGCGAGCTCCGGACCCGCTTCCGCGAGCTCGCCGCGGCCGAAGGGCCGGTCGCCTTCGTCGAGAAGAAGCTCGCCGAGCGCGACGAGCGGCACTTGAAGATGGGCGATTCGCGCTACGTCGTCGAGCCCAACATCAAGGACGGCAAGGGCGGCCTGCGCGATCTCCACACGCTCTACTGGATCGCCAAATACATCTACCAGCTCGACGACCCGGCCGATCTCGTCGAGCGCGGGGTGTTTACGCGGCGCGAGGCGGCCAAGTTCGACCGCGCGCACGCGTTCCTCACCACGGTGCGCTGCCACCTCCACTACCTCGCCGGCCGGCCCGAGGAGCGCCTGACCTTCGACGTGCAGCCGACGCTCGGCGCGCGCATGGGCTATGGCGACCGGCCCGGCGTCTCGGGCGTCGAGCGCTTCATGAAGCACTACTACCTCGTCGCCAAGGACGTCGGCGACCTGACGCGCATCTTCTGCGCGGCGCTCGAGGCCGAGCACAAGCGCAAGCCCCGCTTCCGCTTCACGCTCTTGCCGAAGAAGCGCGAGATCGAGGGCTTCCGGGTGCTGGACGGGCGCCTCACCGTCGCGCACGAGAACGCGTTTCGCGACGATCCGGTGAATTTCCTGCGCCTCTTCCACACCGCGCAGGAGCACGACCTCGACATCCACCCGGCGGCGCTGCGCATCATCACGCAGCAGCTCGGCCTCATCGACAATGCGCTGCGCGAGAATCCGGAGGCCAATCGCCTGTTCCTCGAGATGATGACCTCGAAGAAGGAGCCGGCGATCACGCTCACGCGCTTGAACGAGGCCGGCGTGTTCGGCCGCTTCGTGCCCGATTTCGGCCGCGTCGTGGCGCTGATGCAGCACGACATGTATCACGTCTATACCGTGGACGAGCACACGATCCGCGCGATCGGCTTGCTCGGCGAGATCGAGGCGGGCTTGAAGAGGGACGATCACCCGCTCGCCTCGGAGATCGTTCACAAGGTCTCGTCGCGCCGCGCGCTCTACGTGGCGGTGTTCCTGCACGACATCGCGAAGGGCCGCGGCGGCGACCATTCCGAGATCGGCGCCGAGCTCGCGAAGACGCTCGGGCCCCGCTTCGGGCTGACGCCCGAGGAGACCGACAACGTCGCCTGGCTCGTGCTGCACCACCTCGACATGAGCAAGGCCGCGCAGAAGCGCGACATCGACGACCCCAAGACGATCGCCGATTTCGCCGCCTTCGTGCAGTCGCCCGAGCGCCTGAAGCTGCTGCTCGTGCTCACCGTCGTCGACATGCGCGCGACCAGCCCCAAGGTGTGGAACAACTGGAAGGCCTCGCTGCTGCGCGAGCTCTATTTCCGCACCGAGGAAGCGCTCGGCGGGTCGCCCACCGGCGCCAACGTGGCGGCGCGCGTCGAGCGCGCCAAGGAGGCGCTGGTCAAGCGCTTGAGGGGCTGGCCCGTCGCCGAGATCGAGGAGCACCTGGCGCGCGGCTATGCGGCCTACTGGCTCTCGGAGGACACCGAGACGCAGCTGCGCCACGCCGAGCTGGTGCAGCGCGCCAGCAAGGCCGGCGAGAAGATCGCGATCGCCGCACGCCACGATGCCACGCGCGCGGTGACCGAGGTGACGGTCTACACGCCCGACCACGCCGGCCTGTTCTCGCAGATCGCCGGCGCCATGGCGCTGTCGCGCGCCAACATCGTCGATGCGCGCATCTTCACGCTCACCAACGGCTGGGCGCTCGACACCTTCTATGTGCAGGATCCGGAGGGACGCCCGTTCGAGGACGAGCCGAGCCTGGAGCGCCTCAAGGCACGCATCGCGGCGGCGCTTTCGGGCACGTTGAAGCTCACGCGCGAGCTCAAGGGGCGCGAGTCGCTGCCGAAGCGCGCGCACGTGTTCCAGGTGCCGCCGCGCGTCATCATCGACAACGCCGCCTCCCGCTTCGCCACCGTGATCGAGGTGAACGGCCGCGACCGCCCGGGCCTGCTCTACGACGTCACGCGCGCGCTCACCGAATGCGGCCTCCAGATCACCTCGGCCAAGATCTCGACCTTCGGCGAGCGCGTCGTCGACGTGTTCTACGTGAAGGACGTGTTCGGCATGAAGGTCGAGCACGAGAGGAAGCAGGAACAGGTGAAGAAGCGCGTGCTCGAAGCCCTGGGCGGCGCCGAGCCCGCCAAGCCCGCCGAAGCGAAGGCGGCGGAGTAGTACAAGTGGGCAGGGAGGCGCGGAGGCGGGGAGAAGGTAGAGTTTTCTCCACCAAGGCACCACGACACCAAGACACCAAGAAGGTCTTGCGCGCCAAAGGCGCGCATTTTTTGTTTTTGTTGGTGACTTCGTGTCTTGGTGCCTTGGTGGTGATACTCTTTCTCCCCGCCTCCCCGCCTCGCTGCTAACTTCGTTTCATGGCGCTGCTCCGCTCGTCGCTGATCGTCGGCAGCAACACGCTGCTCTCGCGCATCTTGGGCTATGTGCGCGACATCCTGATCGCGCGCGCGCTCGGAACGACGGGCGTGATCGAGGCCTTCGTCGTCGCGTTCCGCTTCCCCAATCTCTTCCGCCGGCTCGTCGCCGAGGGCGCCTTCTCCGCCGCCTTCGTGCCGATGCTGGCGAAGAAGCTCGAGAAGGAGGGGAAGGCCCAGGCGCTCGCCTTCGCCTCCAACACGATGGCGTGGCTCCTGCTGATCCTCGTGCTGTTCACGATCGCGGCCGAGATCTTCATGGAAGCGATCGTGACGGTGATCGCGCCGGGCTTCCGCGACCAGCCCGCCCTGTTCGACGCCACCGTGCTGTTCACGCGCCTTACTCTCCCCTACCTCGTCGCGATGACGATCGTGGCGCTTTTGAGCGGCGTCCTGAACGTCAACTACAAATTCGCGATGGCGGCGGCGGCGCCGACGCTGCTGAACGTGATCATGATCCTGGGGCTCGTCTTCGCCGTCCCCTGGTTCAAGAGCGCGGGCCACATGCTCTCCTGGGCCGTGGCCGTCGCCGGCATCGCGCAATATCTCTGGCTCGGCTATGCCTGCTGGAAGGCGGGATTGCGCCTCTCGCTGCCGGTTCCGCACCTCACCGAATCGACGAAGCGGCTCTTGAGGCTGATGGTGCCCGGCATCATCGGCGGCGGGATGACGCAGATCAATCTCCTGATCGGCACGATCATCGCAAGCTTCATCGCCGGCGCCGTGTCGGTCCTCTACTTCGCCGACCGCATCTACCAGTTCCCGCTCGGCATGATCGGCATCGCGATCGGCACCGCGCTCCTGCCCGAGCTCTCGCGCCGGATCCACGGCGAGCCCGAGGCCGCGAACGCGGTGCAGAACCGCGCGGTCGAGCTCGCGATGCTGCTGACCCTGCCGGCGGCGGCGGCGCTCGTCGCGATCGCCGATGCGATCTGCATCGTGATGTTCCAGTACGGCCGCTTCACATTGAAGGACGCGCACGACACCGCGGTGGCGCTGGCCGCGTTCTCCTGCGGCCTCCCCGCCTATGTGCTGATCCGCGTGTTCGCGCCCGGCTTCTACGCGCGCGAGGACACGCGCTCGCCGGTGATCTACGCCGTCGTCTCGATGGCGACCAACATCGCGCTGTCGGTGGTGCTGGTCTGGCCGCCCTTCGGCCTGTGGCCCACGCTCGGCTTTCTCGGCATCGCCATCGCCACCGCGATCGCTGCCTGGGTGAATGCGGCGCTGTTGGGCCTCATGCTGGCGCGGCGCCGGCACTGGCGGCTCGACACGCGCCTGAAATCGCGCCTGCCGCGCATCGCGCTGGCCGCGCTGGTGATGGCCGGGGCGCTCGTGCCGCTGGCCTATTGGCTCACCCCCTGGATCGAGCCGCGCGGCGCGTTGCGCATCGCGGCGCTGGCCATTCTCGTGCTCGCTGGAATGCTGGTCTACGCGGTGCTCTGCATCGGCTTCCGCGTTTCGAGCATCGGCGAGCTGCGCGAGGCGCTGCGCCGCCGCCGCGGCGGCAAGAAAGAAGAGAGAGCCACGCCCCCGCCGAGCTTCGATTGACGCGGCAGAAGAATTCACCACGAAGACACGAAGTATGCCGAGCGCGCCGTCGCGCGACGATTTTCTTCGTGGGCTTCGTGTCTTCGTGGTGAAGGCGTCGCGGCGTCCGCTTGACCGCGCCTGGCGAGCGGGGCTATCTCGCGCGGCCCTTCTTCAACTCGGAACCTCCCAAAACCCAATGAAACGCATCTTCTCGGGCATCCAACCCTCGGGCGGATTCACGCTTGGCAACTATCTCGGCGCGGTCAAGAACTGGGTCGCGCTGCAGAAGGACTACGAGTGCATCTACTGCATCGTCGATCTGCACGCGATCACGCAGTGGCAGGACCCCCAAGAGCTGCGCGCCAATTCGCGGCTCGGCGCTGCCACGCTGATGGCGGTCGGCATCGACACCAGGAAGCACATCATCCTGCTGCAGAGCCTGGTGCCGCACCACGCGCAGCTCGCCTGGGTGTTCAACTGCGTGGCGCGGGTCGGCTGGATGAACCGCATGACGCAGTTCAAGGACAAGGCAGGGAAGGACCGCGAGAGCGCGTCGCTCGGACTCTACGCCTATCCCTCGCTGATGGCGGCCGACATCCTGCTCTACAAGGCGACGCATGTGCCGGTGGGCGAGGACCAGAAGCAACACGTCGAGCTCACGCGCGACATCGCGCAGAAGTTCAACCACGACTACAAGGTCGACTTCTTCCCGCTGACCGAGCCGCTGATCTATGGCGAGGCCACGCGCGTGATGAGCCTGCGCGACGGCACCAAGAAGATGTCGAAATCGGACGCCTCCGACTATTCGCGCATCAACCTGACCGACGATGCCGACACGATCGCCGACAAGATCAAGAAGGCGAAGACCGATCCGCATCCGCTGCCCGATGCGCCGCCGGCCTCCGACAAGGCGCGCGCGGCGCGGCCCGAGGCCTACAACCTGATGGGCATCTACGCGGCGCTCGCCGAAACGACGATCGACGCCGTGGCGAAGGAGCACGGCGGCAAGCAGTTCTCGGCGTTCAAGAACGCGCTGACCGAGCTCACCGTCGCGAAGCTCGGGCCCGTCACCGCCGAGATGCGCCGCCTCAACGCCGATCCCGGCGCCGTCGACGCGGTCCTGCGCGAGGGCGCCGAGCGCTGCCGGACGATGGCCGAGCCGGTTCTCGAAGAGGTCTATCGCATCGTCGGCTTCTTGAAGCCGTAGAGCGCATTTCGAACCGGATGGACTCGGCGTCTGCGGCGTAGGGGCGCGCTGCGCGCGCCCTGCCGCCGCTGCAGAATCGGAGCAAACGAAAGGGTCGC
>SBBV01000572.1 GCA_005240015.1 Candidatus Odyssella thessalonicensis
ATCTTCGGGCGTTATTCGGACCGCGCCTCGTCGACTCCCAACCCGGGCCGGTTTCCAGGCTTTCTCGGCGGCGGCAGCGACGAACCTCTGCAGCAGCGGGAAATAGTGCGCGACGTCGGCGTTGACCTCGTCGGCGCTGGCTTCGTCGGCGTCGTCGCAGCAATAGATGCCGAGCGCGCGCATGCGGCGGAGATCGATGCGGCGCTGGAGCTCGATTACGGTGAGCGGTGCGAGAAAGCGGGCGAAGGCGGCGGTGGCGGCCGGCTCGTGCAGGCGCGGCGGCCCATAGCCCATGTCGTCGCCGATCTCGCGGCCGCCGAGCAGCGCGTTGGCCGGCGGCATCCCGCCATCGACCTGGCCGGTGAAAAGGTAGTGCAGCACGTGCCAGGACTTATGGAGATCCAGGAGGCGGTTGGGCTCGAGGTCGTTGGCGGACTCCGCCGCCGTGCGGGCCTCTTCGATCTGCCGCGCGAGCTCGCGTTGCAGAGCCGGCGAGGCGAGGACGCCGTGGCCGCCGCCCTGGCGCAAGAGCCCGATGTTGCGAAGCAGGTTCGGCGTCTTGGCGCCGAGGCCGCGCAGCGTCCCGGTCGTGGCCAGGGACGTTGCCGCGCCCGGGTTGCGCTTGATCGCCGCGATCTCGAACGGCGAGACCGACCGCGCGTAGGCATTCATGCTCATGGCCGCTCTCCCGCGTTGGCGGAGCGAAGCTAGCGGCAGGCGGTTAAGGCCTTCTGTCGCGGTTTCGTTAGCGCACGGAGCGGGACGCGGAAGCGCGAAAACGAAAAGGGCGGGTCACCCCGCCCCTTCGCGCCCCTGCCGCTTGGCGCGCAGCTACCACACGAGCTTCGCGCCGACGAAGCCGCCGTGATAGATGGCCGTGCTGCGGCTGATCCCGATGTTCTGGGCGGGCAAGCCTGTGGTCTGGTTGATGCCGTAGACCACATGATTGGTGGCGAGCCCGACGCCGGTGACGAACAGCGCGCGGTAACCGGCGAAGATCTGGAGATTGTGCATCACGGCGTAGCTCACCCGCGCCTGCACGTCGCCCACGAACGAGAAGCCGGTCTCCGGGCGCGGCGCGCCGTCAGCGCGCGGCGCGCGACAGCGGGCGGAGCTGCTGGGTGCGGAGATACGCCTTGCCGTGCTCCTCGGCGGTGAGGCGCGCCCCGATGGCGTAGAACAGCGAGATAGCGCGCGGATGCCCGGACTCGGCCGCCAAGCGGATGCGCGCGAAGGCCTCGACGAAGTCGCGCGTGACGCCTTCGCCGGCAAGATGCCTCAAGCCGAGCCGGTAATTCGCGTCGGCGTCGCCGGCATTGGCGCGGCGGGCCAGCCCCTCGACCGAGGCGTCGACGACGGTGCTTTCGGGCGCGGCGACGGGCGCGTCTTCCGCCGGCCCCGAGAGCGGGCCGATCGAGAGCTTGTGGACCGGCGGCGCCGCCGGCATCGCGCGCGTGCTGAGCGGGGCGAGCGCGCGGCCGCTCATGCGGGCGGCGGTGTCGTCCTGCGCAGGCGCCGGGGCGGCGGCGAAGACCAACAGCGAGGCGATGACGGTCGAGCGTTTCATGGCGAGGTCCGCGATCTTAAGCGCCGAGCGTGTCGATGAACCGGGCCAGATCGACGTCGCGCTCGCTCACGCCCCCGCATTCATGGGTCGAGAGCAGCACCGACACCCGGTTGTAGACGTTGGACCATTCAGGATGGTGATCCATCCGCTCGGCCTTGAGGGCAATCTGGGTCATAAAGGCAAAGGCTTGGTTAAAATCCGCGAAACGGAACTCCTTCGAGATGGCGTCCCGGCCCGCTTCTTCCTTCCATCCTTTCAGTCCCGCCAGCGCCCGCCGGCGGGTATCGCCCTCCAATCGCGCGACCACCGCTCCCTCCCGCGTTGTTCGCTCCTTTTCTCGCTGGAATGGCTCGTTCCAGGCCGCGCGCACCTGCCTCGAAGCTGTCCCCCGCTAGAGAACGTTTCGCGTTCTCGCGGAAGGCGCGGCGTTGCAGAGCTATGTACGGAATCCGGCGGAATTTTGACGTGTGGTGCCCAGGCACCGCCACGGCTGGGGCGAAACGTCGATTCGCGCTTTGGTGTTGCGCAAATGCAACGGAATCGCTGCGGTCATGGGCCCGCTTGGCCCGGCCGAGGGCGCGCGCTAAGAGGTGGATCCACCATGCCGGCGCAACCGCTCTACGCTGCGGACATTCCGCCCGAGAACGACCCGAGCCTCGAGGATTTCCAAGGGCTCGCGCAGGAAGCGCTCGCCGCCATCCCCGAGCCTTTCAAGACGCACATCAAGGGCGTCGTGATCCGCGTCGCGGAGTGGCCGGACGACGAGGTGCTGGCCGAGATGGGGTTCGATTCGCCCTACGACCTGCTCGGCCTCTACCAGGGCGTGGCGCTGACCGAGAAGAGCTTCAGCGACGTGGCCCCGCGCGTCGACATGATCTTTCTCTACCGGCAGCCGCTGCTCGCGGCGTGGGAGGACGAGGGCTGCGATCTGCGCGACCTCGTGCGCAACACGCTCGTGCACGAGATCGGCCATCACTTCGGCCTCTCCGACGCCGAGATGGAGGCGCTCGAGGCGGCGGCCGAGGACGAAGACAAGAGGCTGCACGGCTGATCATGGCGATTCCCGCACCGCTGCCGCCGGACAAGCTCTATCGCGTCTGCGATCCGGCGGCGCTCGGCTTCACGACCACCGACGATCTTGCCGACTTGGAGGAGATCCTCGGCCAGCCGCGCGCGGTCGAGGCGATGCGCTTTGGCATCGACATAAGGCGCCAGGGCTACAACATCTTCGTGCTCGGACCGCAGGGCGCCGGCCGCTACACGCTGATCGGCGAGTTCCTGCGCCGGGCCGCGGCCGCCGACCCCACGCCCGACGATTGGTGCTACCTCTTCAACTTCGGCGAGCCGCACAAGCCCAGGGCGCTGCGCCTGCCGGCGGGAAAGGCGCCGCCGTTCCGCGAGGCCATGGCGCGCCTCGTCGACGATCTCCGCGCCGCCATCCCGGCCGCGTTCGAGGCCGAGGAGCATCAGGCGCGGCGCAACCTGATCGAGGGCGAGCTCAAGGAGCGCCACGAGCAGGCGTTCCAGGCGTTGCGGCACGAGGCGCAGCAGAAGGGCCTCGCGCTCGGCCAGTCGCCGACCGGCTTCGTGTTCGTGCCGACGAAGAACGGCCAAGCGATCCCGCCCGAAGCATTCAACGCCCTGGAGCATGCCGAGCGCGAGGCGATCACCGCCAACATGCGCGAGATGGAGGAGCGGCTCGAAGCGCTGCTGCGCCAATCGCAGGCCTGGCAGAAGGAGTCGCTCGAGAAGCTCCGCGCGCTCAACCAGCAGCTCGCGCAGCGCGTGGTCGATCATCACATCGCGCCGCTGAAGCGCGAATACGCGGCGCTCCCCGACGTCAGCACCTATCTCGACGCGGTACGCGACGACCTCATCAAGAACGTGCTGCGCTTCCTGCGTGCCGCCGCGGCCGGCACCGCACAGGCGGCGGGCGCCGCGCCGCCGGGCGGCGCCGGCGAGGGCCTCGGCGACGAGGACCCGGCGCCGTTCCGCCGCTATCAGGTCAACGTCATCGTGCACAACGGCACGGCGCCGGGTGCGCCGGTCGTCTACGAGGATCTGCCGACCGCGCCGGGCCTGATCGGCCGCATCGAGCACGCGGCGCAGTTCGGCCAGCTCGTCACCGATTTCACCTTCATCAAGGCCGGATCGCTGCACAAGGCCAATGGCGGCTATCTCATCGTCGACGCGCGCAAGCTCATGCTGCAGCCCTTCGCCTACGAGGAGCTGAAGCGCGCGCTGCAGGCGCGGCAGATCAAGATCGAATCGCTGGCGCAGCGCATGGGCTACGCGCCGATCACGACGCTCGAGCCCGAGCCGATTCCGCTCGACGCCAAGGTCGTGCTCGTCGGCGAGCCGATGCTCTACTACCTGCTCTCGGCCTACGACCCCGAGTTCCTGGAGCTGTTCAAGGTCCAGGCCGAGATGTCGGACCGCATCGACAACACGCCCGAGGCGCTGCGCAGCTACGCGCGACTGATCGCCAAGCTCGTCCGGCGCGAGAAGCTGCGCCCGTTCACGGCCGCGGCGGTGGCGCGCCTGCTCGAGCACAGCGCGCGCATGGTCGACGACAGCGACAAGCTCTCGGCCCGCTTCGCCTACATCCTCGACTGGCTGCGCGAAGCCGACCATTGGGCCGGCGAAGCCAACGCCGCGCACACCGAGGCCGCGCATGTCGAGCAGGCGATCGCGGCGCGCATCCGCCGCGCCGACCGCGTGCGCGAGACGATGCAGGAGCAGATCCTGCGCGGCCATGTGCTGATCGACACCGCCGGCGCCAGGGCCGGCCAGGTGAACGGGCTCTCGGTGCTGCAGCTCGGCAATTTCGCGTTCGGCAAGCCGTCGCGCATCAGCGCGCGCGTGCGCATGGGGCGCGGCGAGGTGGTCGATATCGAGCGCCGGGTCGAGCTCGGCGGGCCGCTGCACGCCAAGGGCGTCATGATCCTCGCCGGCTATCTCGGCGCCAAATACGCGCCGGACCGGCCGCTGGCGCTTTCGGCAACGCTGGTGTTCGAGCAATCCTATAGCGGCGTCGACGGCGACAGCGCGTCCTCGGCCGAGCTCTACGCGCTGCTCTCGGCGCTGGCCGACATCCCGATCAAGCAGAGCTTCGCCGTCACCGGCTCGGTCAACCAGTTCGGCCAGGTGCAGGCGATCGGCGGCGTCAACGAGAAGATCGAGGGCTTCTACGACGTGTGCGTCGGCCGGGGCCTGAAGGGCGGCGAAGGCGTGCTGATCCCGGCCGCGAACGCCGTGAACCTCATGCTGCGGAAGGACGTGATCGACGCCGTGCGCGCCGGGCGCTTCCGCATCTATCCGGTCACGACCATCGACGAGGGCATCGAGATCCTGACCGGCGTGCCGGCGGGGGCCGCGGGCGCCGACGGCGCCTATCCGCCCGACACCGTGAATGCGCGCGTGGCGGCGCGGCTCGAAGCCTTCGCGGCGGCGGCCCGGCATTTCGCGCTGCGCGCCGCGGAGGGCGATGGCGAAGCAGACGGGGAAAAGAAAAAGTGAAACCGCGCTATTACGAAGACTTCGCCGCCGGCGACAAGGTGGTGACGCAGGGCATTACGCTCACCGAGGCCAACATCATCGATTTCGGGCTGCGCTTCGATCCGCAGCCGCTCCACATCGACAAGATCGCGGCCGAGCAGGGCTTCTACAACGGCCTCATCGCCAGCGGCTGGCAGGTGGCCTCGCTCGCGTTTCGCCTGTTCTGGCAGAGCGGTTTCATCTACGGCGGCTCGTTGGGCTCGCCCGGCGTCGATGAACTGCGCTGGCTCAAGCCGGTCCGCCCCGGCGACACGATCTTCGTCGAGGCCGACGTCACCGACACGCGCCTCTCCTCGAAGGGCGACCGCGGCTATGTCGGCGTGTCCTACACGGTCAAGAACCAGAAGGGCGAGACCGTGCTGACCATGCGCGGCACGCAGATCATGGCGCTCCGCCCCTCGCGCGAGCCGCGCCCCAAGACGAAGCCGGCGAAGAAGTAGCTGGCAGCGGAGCCCTTGCTGCAGCCTTCCCCCGCGCCCCGACTTCCGCCACTCTCCGCCGCCCCAAAACTCAGGAGGGATCCCATGCTGAAGCGGCACAATCCTTCGACCGTGCACGCGCCCGCGGGCAAATACAGCCACGGCGTCGAGGCGCCGGCGGGCGCGCGCCTGCTCTACGTCTCGGGCCAGGTCGGCGCCAAGCCCGACGGCTCGACCGCGGCCAACGAGGCGGCGCAGTGCGACCAGGCCTGGGCCAATGTGAAGAACGTGCTCGCCGCCGGCGGCATGGGCACCGCCGACATCATCAAGCTCAACGCTTATGTGACGCGCGCCGATCTCATCCCGGTCTATCGCGCGGCGCGCGACCGCGCCGTCGGCGACGCGGCGCCGCCCGCCTCGACCCTGGTCGTGGTCGCGGCGCTGGCCAATCCGGCCTGGGTCGTCGAGATCGAATGCGTTGCGGCCAAGGCGTGAGTTACGGGAACGGCCGCGGCGGCTTGCGCCGTAGTAAGACGGTTCGGGGTCGAATGCACCGCATGCGCCTGCTGCTCCACCTATTGCTGCTCGGACTTGCGGCCAGCCCGGTGCCCGCCGCCGCGCAGATGCAATCGCTGCCGCCGCCGGTCGATCTCGGCATCCGCAACATCATGCAGGAGACCGAGGTCTGGTGCTGGGCGGCCGTGGCGCAGCAGGTGATCATCAAGCGCAAGGGCCGCTCGCCGCCGCAATGCGCGCTCGTCGCGATGGTGCACGGCCGCTATCCCTCCTATTGCTGCCCGCACTACGAGCGCTGCGCCGTGACCGGGACACTGCGGCAGATCCAGACTCTGATCCGCAATTTCGGGCAGCGCACCTCGACGCTCTCGCCGCCGACCGATGCGATGTCGCTCTATCGCACGCTGCGCGCCGGCAACCCGATCATCCTCGCGATCCGCAACTCGCCCTATTCGGGCCACGTCGTGGTGCTGAGCGGCATGAGCTGGGCGAACGGCCCCGGCGGCCCGGAAGCGATCCTCCACGTCAACGACCCGCTGCGCGTGATTCCGGACCGCCTCACCTTCCGCGCGCTGGTGCCGCGCTGGCAGGCGGCGATCGTCGTGTATTAGGCGCGGGCGCAGACCTTCTCCCAGCCTCTCGCCGCCGTCGCCACGCGCGAGAGCTGGCCGATTCTCATTTGGTTTCCAACGCCTTGCGAAAGCGGCGGGGCCGGCCTTGGCGCCCGGGCGAGGCCCATCGGGCCGCTCCGGTCAAGGCTTTGTTAACCCAAACAGGGTCTATTCACGGGCCAAACCGATCAAGTGTTTGACCGCCGGCCCAGGGCATGATCCCGACCATCGCCTCTTCCGAACGCAAGGGCTCGTTGCTCGCGCGCTACGCGCAGCGCATGGGCGCGCTGGTCGACCGCCGCCTCTCGCAGATCGCGCTCGAGGCAGCGCGCAAGGAGGCCGAGGGCGCTGCGCAGACCGCGATGGCGGCGAGCCGCGCCAAGACCGAGTTCCTCGCCAATATGAGCCACGAGCTGCACACGCCGCTCTCCTCGATCATCGGCTTCGCCGAGATGATGGAGAAGGAAGTGCTCGGCCCGATGCCCGCCTCCTATCTGGAATACGCGAAGAACATCGTTGAGAGCGGGCGCCAGCTGCTGGGCATCGTCGGCGACGTGCTCGACATGTCGCAGATCGAGAACGGGAAATACGAGCTGATCGAGAGCGAGCTCGACATCAGCGAGACGCTCACCGGCATCTTCCGCCTGGTGCAGGGACGCGCGGCCCAGGCCGGTCTCTACCTCCAGGCGCGCATGCCCAAGGACCTGCCGAAGCTCAGGGCCGACGCCAAGGCGTTCAAGCAGATCGTCATCAACCTGCTCTCCAATTCGATCAAGTTCACCAATCCCGGCGGGCGCATCTTCGTGCTGCCGGCGCCGACGCCGGAGGGCGAGCTCAGCATCCGCATCGTCGACACCGGCATCGGCATCAAGGAAAGCGATCTCGCGCGCGTGCTGCAGCCGTTCGAGCGCCTCGGCGAGGCGCTGACGCGCAAGCAGCCGGGCGCCGGCCTCGGCCTCACGCTCGTCAACGCGCTGATGGGCCTGCATCGCGGCACGCTGCAGCTCCAGAGCAAGGTCGGGGTCGGCACGATCGCGACCGTGACGTTCCCGCGCTGGCGCGTCGTCGCCACGCCCGCCATCGGCGTGCCCGCGGCCGAGCCGGCCGCCGTCGCGCCGGCCGGCGCCGTGCCGCGCCCCGCTTCGCCTGACACTGCACCCCTGACCACCGACACGCCGAACGCGCCGCCGATTCCGGCGCGTTTTCGCACCTCGCTCGAGCAGAGGGACTGAACATGGACGGCATGGACGGATTGAGGACTAGCGCCCAGCGCGTCGGCCGCATCGTTTCGGTGGCCGGCTGCCAGGCCGTGTGCGTGCTCGAGCGCGACGCGCGCGGCGAAGTGGCGGGCCTCCAGATCGGCGGCCTCGTCAAGACCAACATCGGCAAGTCGCAGGTCTACGGCATCGTCTCGGGCGTCAGCATTCCGGTACCTTCGACCGGCGAGAGCACCGATCCCGAGATGAAGGTGGTGGAGCTGCTGCTCATCGGCGAAGCGGCGATTCCGGCGCCGGGCCGGCCCGCCGTCTTCCGCCGCGGCGTCTCGACCTTCCCGGCGTTGGGCGACGCCGTCTACGCGACCAGCCGCGAAGACCTCGTCCAGGTCTATGCGCCCCCGGCCGCGGCCAACATCTCGATCGGCACGCTGCACCACGATCGCGCGGTGCACGCGCATGCGCTGGTCGAGGAGCTGCTCGGCAAGCACTTCGCCGTGCTGGGCACGACGGGCTCGGGCAAGTCCTGCGCCGCCGCGGTGATCCTGCGCCAGATCGTGGCGCAGGCCCCCAACTCGCACATCGTGCTGCTCGATCCGCACGGCGAATATGCGCGCGCCTTCGGGCCGCGCGCCGAGGTGGTCACCGCGGAGAACCTCGAGCTGCCGTTCTGGATGCTGAACTTCGAAGAGATCATGCAGGTCCTGTTCGGACCCGGCCTCGAGCCCGGCTGCCCCGAGGGCGAGATCCTCTCCGACCTCATCGTCGGCGCCAAGCACGACTATGCCGGCGGCCCGCAGCAGGGCTACGAAAAGCTGTTCGCGGTCGATACGCCGGTGCCCTATCGCCTCTCCGACTTGCTCACGCGCCTCAACAACGCGATGGGCAAGCTCGACAACACCGCGAACTTGCCGCCGTACCGCCGCATCAAGCAGCACGTGCTGGCGCTCCAATACGATCCGCGCTTCGCGTTCATGTTCGGCGGCGTGCAGGTGCGCGACCGCATGGCGCCGATCCTGGCGCGTCTCTTCCGCCTGCCGGCCGAGGGCAAGCCGATCTGCATCCTCGACCTTTCCGGCATTCCGTCGGAGGCGCTGCCCGTGGTCGTGGCGGCGGTGTGCCGTCTCGCGCACGGCTTCGCCTCCTGGAGCAACCGCGCCTGCCCGATCCTGCTCGTGTGCGAGGAGGCGCACCGCTTCGGCGCGCAAGTGCCCGAGGCCGGCTTCGCGATGACCAAGAACTGGCTCACGCGCATCGCCAAGGAAGGGCGCAAATACGGCATCTCGCTCGGCGTCGTGAGCCAGCGGCCTTCGAAGCTCTCCACCGACCTCATCTCCCAGTGCAACACGATCTTCGCGATGCGGCTCTCGAACAATGAGGACCTCGCGTTCCTCTCCGGCACCTCGGCCGACACCGCGATGGGCTTGAACGATTTCCTTCCGACGCTGCTCACCGGCGAATGCATCGCGATGGGCCAGGGCGTCACCATGCCGATCCGCATGCGCTTCCACGGCCTGCCCGAGGGCGAGCGCCCCGGCACCGGCGCCGCCGCCGTGACCCAGGCCTGGAGCCAGCAGGTCGACAATCCCAACTTCCTCGCCAGCGTCGTCACCTATTGGCGCACGCAGAAGCGGTAGTCGAGGGCGCGCCTCACCGCCTTGCCGGCGAGCCGTCGCATGCTATCTTGATGGCATGAAGAAGTCCGTCATCTCGCGTGACAAGGAGATCATGAGCGGGACTCCCGTATTCGCGGGAACACGCGTGCCAATTCAGACCTTGTTCGAATATATCCAGGCTGGCGACAGCATCGATGATTTCCTTGAGGGTTTTCCGACCGTCTCGCGCGAACAGGTGATTGCGCTTCTCGACGAGGCAAAGAGCCAGCTCGCCGTCGATGCAGCTGCGTGAGAGTTCTTCTCGACGAGTGTCTGGATTGGCGGCTTGCCCGAGAATTGGTTGGGCACGATGTGCGCACGGTTCCGCGTATGGGTTGGGCCGCATTGAAGAAACGGTGACCTACTCCGCCGAGCGGAGGTTCAATTCGACGCGTTCGTTACCATCGATCGACACATTGGGGAGCAACTGCCACTCCATCGCTTCAACATCGCCGTCTTGGTGCTTCGGTGCCCGAGCAACAGTTTGCAGGACACGACGCCGCTCATTCCGGCGATCCTTCGCCTTTTGCCGACCGCGGAACCCGGCCGTGTCACGTGGATCGGGCCCGCATAATTGCCGAGCCATTTAATTGATGGCGACAGGCCAGTGATGGTAGCCTGTCGCGCATGCGGGCTACCCGAGCGTAATGCGCGAGCAAGCGATCGCGATATCGGAAGCGGCCAAGACCAGACTATTGTCAGGCTCGTCGAGGCGGGTTCGGTAGCCAGGTGATACTCGACCTAGCGGCCCTATTGGAGCGGCCCTATGCAGGCGCGGTCATTGGCAATCTTTCTTGGAGCAGCAGCACTACTTTTTCTTGCACTAGCTGCCTTCATTACTTCTGGGACATGGACCATCGAAATTGGACACGCTACGCGTTCACTAAACAAATTTGCAGTGCCCGTAAGGTACCTCCTGAATCAGCCATCAGCTTACTCGCTCAATCACTGGGCGCTCACGAGTCGCTCTCAATTTTCGGTTGAAGTATGCACAGATTTCGAGACCGTTCTTCCCGCGTGGGCAGGATGTCGCTACGGGGAACGTGAAGAATCAATCGTACCTGTCACTCTGACTGTGATCCCGTACGTCGACATCAACCTAGTTACAGCACTGAAGCGGCTGCGTGAAATTCATGTCTCCGACGAGGAATTGAACTCTCGAATAGCCAGCGCTGCTCATGGGCTGGCGGAAGTCTCCAACAAACAGCTGAGAGCTGCAAATCCTGAGACGTACGCCGCCTATTTCGGGCCCCCCCTTTTTTCGAAGCAGTGGACCTTTGTCCTTTGCCTTAAACACAATCTCGGGCTTTGCCGACTCTTTAGCTATCACGAGAGGGACTACACGATTGTCTTAATGGTGCGACCAGAAGATCTAAAGCACTGGAAAAGGATCTTCATTGCCTCGGAACGGGAATTGGCCCGATGGTCTCGATGAGCGTCCTCGCCGCGGCGGCTTTGCGCGTGAGTTCGCGGACAACCGGGCCTTCGCCCTAGGCGGACGCAACACCCGGCGCAAGGAAGCCGAGCAGCGCTCCCGCGAAGCCGCGCTTGATTCTCAATTTCCGGCACTCTCCCTCAGGTCGGCCTCACCCGGCCCGATCCTGCCAGGCGCCGTCGGCGCGTTTGCAGGAGAGCGTGGTGCCGCTGGCGCAGCGCCGGCCGGTCCCGCACGCCCACCACTGATAGCGCACGCATTTCTTGCCCTGCTCGAAGAAGACCTGCGTGACCCGCGCCGAGGCGCAGACGGCGCCGCCGTCGAACGTGTCGCGCGTCATCGAGCCGACGACGGCGTGGTCGCGAAACGCGTCGTTGCCTTTGGCACTGCCGGCCGGCCAGCCGGTCGTGGCGCAGAACCCGTTTTCGTCCTCGCCCACCGCCGCTTTGCGCATCAGTTCGCGAAGCGCCGTGTCCTGGGCGTGAGCGGCGGCCAAGCCAAGTGCAACCCACCCGACCAGCGCGCCGGCAAGCCCGCGCACGACCTTTGTCGTGGCCAGAGACCAAGTCATGACCGATTCCCCCCGAGGAAATCGAAATACACCACGCTCGCCGCCAGCGCAAACCGCGGCACAACGATGACAACGGATCGACGCATCGCCTAAGATCGCCGCATGATCCTCGTCGGCCAATACGATTCGCCGTTCGTGCGACGCGTGGCGGTGTCGCTGCGCGTGCTCGGCTTTCCCTATCAGCACGACACGCGCTCGGTGTTCGGCGATTTCGATTCGATGCGGACGACCAATCCGCTGGGCCGCATCCCTTCGCTCGTGCTCGACGATGGCCGGGTCATGATCGACTCGAACGCCATCCTCGATTGGCTCGACCAGAAAGTCGGCCCGGCGCGTGCGCTCGTCCCGCCCTCAGGGCCCGAGCGCGAGCGCGCGCTGCGCCTCATGGCGCTTGCGACCGGCGTGATCGACAAGATCGGCGCCGCCGCCTACGAGCGCATCATCCGGCCCTCGAAGTATCGCTGGCCGGAATGGATCGAGCGCTGCCGCACGCAGGGCCACGGGGCGCTGGCGGCGCTCGCCGCCGA
>SBBV01000281.1 GCA_005240015.1 Candidatus Odyssella thessalonicensis
AGAAGTCGGGGCGTCACGCCCCTGAACCTGCCCTTCTCGGCAAGCTCTATGAGGCCGCACCGCCCCGCTTCGCGCTGGCCGCGCTCTCGATGGGCGGCTACGTGGCGCACGCGATCATGCGGATCGCGCCCGAGCGCGTCGCCAAGCTCGCGCTCTTCGACACGTCGGCGCGACCCGACACCGAGGAGCAGACCGCGCGGCGCCGCGGCCTCATAGAGCTTGCCGAGAAGGGCAGGTTCAGGGGCGTGACGCCCCGACTTCTGCCGCTGCTCATCCACCCCGATCGGCTCGAAGACAAGGCTCTCACGGCGGCGGTGATGGGCATGGCCGAGCGCATCGGCAAAGCGGCGTTCCTGCGCCAGCAGAGGGCGATCATGGGCCGGCCCGATAGCCGGCCCTATCTTCCGGCCTATCGAACGCCCACGCTCGTCGTCGTGGGACGAAAGGATGCGCTCACACCCGTTGAGGTTAATGCGGAGATGGCAAGCCTGATCCCCGGCGCCAAGCTGGTCGTGGTCGAGGGTTCCGGCCATCTTTCGCCGATGGAGCAGCCCGTGGCGGCAACGGCGCTCTTGCGCTACTGGTTGCAGAATTGAAGAGTTGGGGGCATGCCGGGGATCCGCCTCGCAGCGTTTTTCGTGGCCGCGCTTTGCGCCGGCGAAGCGGCCGCGCAGAACGATCGCCCGCGCCCGAGCTTCGATTGCACCGGTGTCGAGCACCGCGTGCACATGACCATCTGCAACAGCCAGGATCTCTCCGAGCTCGATCGCGATCTTGCCCGCTACGTGCTCGCGCTCAAGACGGTGCTCGGCGACGAAGCGGTCCGCGCGCTCGACGCCGGCCAGGTCGCTTGGGAGCGTGCGCGGGACAGGCAATGCAACCGCGTGATCGGCGAGATCGATCCCGACGGCCCGGTCTATCGCTGCCTCATGGCCATGTATCGCGCACGCCTCGTGCAGCTGGCGCAGCAGAACGATCGGCTGCGCGGCGGGCGCGGACGGCCGATTTCCGGCTATTACCGGTTCGTCGACAAGGGCGTGTCCGGCGAGATGTGGGTGATCGGCTGGCCGGAGCAGACCGTGACGGTCATGATCGACACGCTCACCCTGCCCGACGCGCCCACCTGCGCGTTCCGCATGGAGACGGTCGGCGAGGGCAACCGCGTCGAGGGCTTTTCGCAAAGCGCGCCCGAGTGCCGCGTCAGCATCACCTTCGAGGGCCGCGCCGCCAGCGTCGAGTCCGCGAATTGCGCGGCGGTGTGCGTGCTCAACGGCCGCATCGACGGCGTTTACCGGCGATAGCAATGGCAGTCGACTTCGCCGCATTGGAGCTCGGCTGGCGGCCCAACCAATTCCTGGTCCTGCCGCCCGGCTTCATCGGCAAGGCTGAGCCGCACGCGGAAAGCCCGACCTTCGCCGGGGCGCCCGAACAGGTGCTCGATGCGCTGAAGCGCGTGGCGCTCGCGGAGCCGCGCACGACACTGTTGGCCGAGGACCAAGGGGCGCGCCGCCTCGCGCTGGTCCAGCGCAGCAAGACGTTTCGCTTTCCGGATTACATCGACATCGAAGCGGTGCCGGTCGGCGCCGGCAAGACCGCGCTCGCGATCTACAGCCGCGCCAAATACGGGATCCGCGATTTCGGCGTGAACCGCGCGCGCATCGAGCGCTGGCTCGCGGCGCTCAAGGCGGAGCTCGGTTAGTCGAATACCTTCTTGCCGGCGCGACCCGCCGCCGCGATGTCCTTGCCGATGCCTTCGATCGTGCCGCACGCGGAGGTCGCTCCGAGGGCCGCACCGCCCAGCAACACGGCCGCAGCCAATTTCAGCACGACGATCCAACGGAGTACCATGGTCGACTCCTTGCCGCCTCAACCCCTAGAGAAGACGAGCTAAAGCTCTTCTATACCTTGTAGTCGATCCGCGCCGCTCGGCGCAAGAACCTTGTTGGTACGCGGTTTCAGCGCCACACGTTGCCCACCGCGCGGCGAGGGCCTCAACGCTTCTTGAAGAAGGCCTCCGCGCCACTGCGGTGGTCTTGCTTCTTGGCGATGGCGGCGCGGGCGCGCGCGATTTCGGCTTCGAGTTCGGCGATGTAGTTCTCGAGCTCGGCGACGCCGAGCCCTTCGAGATCGCGTGGCTTGGGCTTCTGCTTCTTCGGTTCCAGTTCTTCGGGGTCGATCGCCATGGCGCTGCTCGATTTGGTTAAGACAAAAAAGATAGCGCCGTTACGGAGCGCGGCCAGCGTTATGTGACCCCTGTCACTGCGGCCCCGGCGCCCTTGCGGTACTTTGTCTTCGACACAACGGAAGTCTCCCCTCCTCTCATCCGCTGTGTCGGCCCCCCAGGCCGAAAGCCCCGCCGGTACCCGCCCGGCGGGGCTTTCAAATTTTTCGGCGCTGAGCCGCCGACCTTTGCTATTCCCACTCAATCCACCAAATAATCCACAGGCATCGCACCCGAAACACTCTGAAAAACTTGGGTATTCATCCAGCCTCCGACCGGCCGTCCCGCGTTCTATCCACTGCGTGCGGCCGACTGATTCGCACCTTTCGAGATCGATTTTCTCGTTTGACAATGTCATCAATTGAATTTACAAATATTGCAAATTCAAGTTTTCTTCATGGGAGGTCCGGCCATGGAATTCGGCTACTTCACGCTGAGCGATAACCACTATCGCAACAACCCACGCACGCCGAACGAGTTCGTGCTCCAGATCCGCGAGCAGGCGCTGCTTGCCGACCGGCTCGGCTACCACTCGGTGTGGATCGGCGAGCACCACTTCGATTCGCTCGGGGTCAATTCCCGTCCCGACCTGCTCCTCGCCAGCATCGCGCCACTCACCAAGAACGTGCGCCTGGCGCCGGCGGTGCAGGTGCTGCCGCTGCATCATCCGGTCCACGTCGCCGAATCCTGGGCGACGCTCGACCTGCTCTCGAACGGCCGCGTCGACTTCGCCTGCGGCCGCGGCTACGACCGCCGCGAGTACGATCCCTTCTCGGCCGACTTCATGAAGTCGGCCGAGCACATGGAGGAGAGCATCGAAGTCATCCTGAAGGCCTGGACCTCGCCGGGCCCGTGGTCGCACAAGGGCAA
>SBBV01000462.1 GCA_005240015.1 Candidatus Odyssella thessalonicensis
GACGCCGATCACGGTGAAGTCCTGGCTCTGCGTGTCGATGCCCATCTCGCGAAAATGGCGCATCACCGAGACCCATACGCCCTTGGCCGTGATCCCCATCTTCTTGTGGTCGTAGCCGGCCGAGCCGCCCGAGGCGAACGCGTCGCCGAGCCAGTGCTCGTATTCGGCCGAGATCGCGTTGGCGATGTCGGAGAAGGTGGCGGTGCCCTTGTCGGCGGCGACGACGAGGTAGGCGTCGTCGCCGTCGTGGCGCGTTACGTCCTTGGGCGGCACGATCGCGCCGCCTTTGATATTGTCGGTGATGTCGAGCAGCGAGCGGATGAAGGTCTGGTAGCAGGCGACGCCTTCGGCCTGCAGCGCCTCGCGGCCCGCACCGGCCGGCGGCTGCTTGACGACAAAGCCGCCCTTGGCGCCGACCGGGACGATGACGGCGTTCTTGACCGTCTGCGTCTTCACGAGGCCAAGGATCTCGGTGCGGAAATCGTCGCGCCGGTCGGACCAGCGGATGCCGCCCCGTGCCACGTGGCCGTAGCGCAGATGAATGCCCTCGACGCGCGGCGAATAGACCCAGACCTCGAACATCGGCCGCGGCGCCGGCAGTTCGTCGAGCTTTCGGCTGTCGAACTTGAACGAAAGCGCCGGCTTCAAGCTGGCGTCGGGGAGGCGCTGGCGGAAATTCGTGCGCAAGGTCGAGCGGATGAGATTGACGTAGCGGCGGATGATGCGGTCCTCGTCGAGATTGGTGACCGCTTCGAGCGCGGTCGTAATCTCGGCGGCGAGCGCCGTCTCGCTGCCGCTCGCGGCGCCGGCGCGCACGAGGAAGAGCTGGGCAAGCAGCTTGGCGATGGCGCCGTTCTTCGCCAGCGCGTCCTCGATCAGGCGCTGACCGAACGGCGCGCCCACCTGGCGGAGATACTTGGCGTAGGCGCGCAGCACGCTGATCTCGCGCCAGCCGAGACCGGCGCAGAGCACGAGCGCGTTGAACCCGTCGCTCTCGGCGGCGCCGTACCAGACCTGCGCGAACGCCTCGTGGAAGAGCGGCGCCAGCGCCTGCACGTCCGTGGCCAGCGTCTGCCGCGGCATCAGGCCGAAGTCGTGAATCCAGACCGGCTCGCCACCCGCGGGCCGCGCGACGTACTGCGCCTCCTCGATCACCTTCAGGCCCATTGCCTCGAGCATGGGCAGCACGTCGGAGAGGCCGATGCGGACGCTGCGATTGTAAAGGCGGAAGCGCAGATCGGTCGCCTCGCCGGCGCGGCGGTGGAGGCTCATCTGTAGCTTGCCGCCGGCCTGCGCCGCCTCGATGCGCGCGATGTCGGCCACCGCATCGGCCGGCGCCACGTCGGCCATGTACCCGACCGGGAACGCCTTGCCGTAGCGCTGGAGCAGTGCGAGCGCCGCCGCCTCGCCGTGCGCCTCGGCGAGCGCGTCCCTGAGGCGCTCGTCCCAGCTCCTCGCCGTCTCGACCAGCTTGGCCTCGAGCGCCGCCTCTTCGATATCGGCGCCAGCGCCCGCCTTGGTCTTGACGATGAAATGAACTCGCGCCGTGGGCACGTCGTCGGCCATGGTCGTGTAGTAGGCGACGACCTGGCCCTTCAATTCGCGCTCGAGAATGGCCTGGAACTTCTGCCGCATCTCGGTCGAGTGGCGGTCGCGTGGCACGTAGACGAGCGCCGAGACGAAGCGCTGGAACGGATCGAAGCGCAGGAACAGCGCCACGCGCTGGCGGTCCTGCAGCTCAAGAATGCCGGTCGAGATGCGGAACAGATCGTCGTCGCCGATCTGAAACAGCTCGTCGCGCGGATAGGTGAGCAGCACGTGCTCGAGCGCCTTGAAGTCGTGGCTGCCGGGCGGAAGGTCGGAGCGCCCCAGCACGCGCTCGATCTTCGACTTCAACAGCGGGATGTTGCGCGGCGAGCGCACATAGACCATCGAGGTGAACAGTCCGACGAAGAGGCGCTCGCCCGAGACCTCGCCGCTCTTGTCGAAGGACTTGATGCTGATCGCGTCGAGATGCACCGGCCGGTGCACCGTCGAGCGAACATCGGCTTTGTGGACCTGCAGCAGCAGCGGCTCGGTCAGGAACGCGCGCACTTCGGGCGGCAGGGCTGCATGTTCGCCGAGCGCCTCGAAGACGGGCGCCTCGTCGCTGCGCAGGATGCCGCGCCCGGACTTCGGCACGACCTTGAAGCGCGCGTCATCGCCGGCGCCGGTGAGCGCGTATTCGCGGTAGCCGAGGAAGGTGAAGTTGTCCTCGGTGAGCCACCTCAGGAAGTCCTTGGCCTCGTCGATTTCGTAGGCGGAGAGGCCGGGCGGCTGATCGGAGAGCTCGCGCAAGATCGCCTTGGCGCGGGTCAGCATTCGCTTCCAATCGTCGACCGCGGCGCGCACATCGGCGAGCACCCGCTCGAGACCGTGTTCGAGCGCCGCCAGGCGTTTCTCGTCGACGCATTGGTCGATCTCGATGCGCATCCAGGATTCGGCGGCGCCCTCCCCCTCCTTGGCGGAGGCCGGCGCGATCAACTCGATGAGCCTGCCCCCGCTGTCGCGCCGCACGCGCAGAATCGGGTGGATCAGGAGATGAACGGAGAGGCCGTTGCGGGCGAGCTCGGCGCTGACCGAGTCGACGAGGAACGGCATGTCGTCATTGACGATGGTGACGACGGTGCGCCGCGTGTTTTCGGGATTGGCGATCGCGATCTTGGGCCGGCCCGGCTGTCGCTCTGCGCCATGGGCCCAGAGGTCGGCCGCCGCGGCGCAAAGCTCCTCGGCGCTGCGGTCCTCGAGGTCGCGGGCCGAGACGTGCGCATAGAACTGTCCGATGAAGCGGGCGAGCGTCTTGTCCTTGGCACACGCGGCCGCGGCCTCGATCAGCGCGGCCTTGGCGTCGAGCTGGCCCTTGTGCCGCGTGAATCCCTTGGCTGGCTTGTCCATCGCCTCATCCTACGCCCGCTGTTACGCCGCGTCTTGGCCGCCCGATCACAAATGTGACGGCGGAATGCGACGCGGCCCTGACACGATAATCCCGCGCCGCGCGGGACGGAAAGGCGCCGAATGGAAATTTGAAGTGATCGCCCGCCGGGCAACGGAGAAGAGAGATTAACCACGGAGGACTTTGAGGGCACGGATGAGAGCGACAGCGCCCCACGCGCGCAACATCAGACTCCGTGCGCTCCGTGTCCTCCGCGGCTATCTTTCTTTCAGTCGCGGACGATGATGGCGTCGCTGTAGCCGCGGCGGACGAGCGCGGCGCGCACGCGCGCGCTGCGCTCCGGCGACGAGAGCGGGCCGATCCGCACGCGATAGCGGAGCTGGTCATCGACATAGGCCGTGTAGATGCCTGCGCGCCCGAGCCCGCGGAGCGAGCGGCGCGTGCGCTCGGCCTCCTCGCGCGTGACGAAAGACGCGGCCTGCACGAACAGGTGCGCGGGCTGCGGCGTGCGGCGCGCGATGCGCCGCGTGTCGGCGTCCGGCCCTTCCACGCCGGTGCCGGGCGATAGGCGCGAGAGATCCTCGGCGCTCATCCGGTCCGGCTGCGGCTGAACCGGCTGCGGCGCTGCCATGCGCGTGGGCGGCGGCGGGCCTTCGCGCGAGGCGCTCTGCTCGTAGACGCAGCCGCCCAGCACGACGAGGGCGGCCAGCAGAACCGCAAGACTCGACCTAGACATTGCTTGCCCGCTTTCTCAAGAAACCCCGGTATTCTTTTGATTATTCTAGCACATTATTTACGGTGACCCCAAGTCCATTTACGCGAATCTTGTCAAGTATTTGCACGGTGCGGCTGCGGGCGGCCGAACCGTCACGGGCACGAAAAGGCCGCCTCAAGGGCGGCTGCGGCGTGGGTTCGGGATTTGGAGCGGGAGACGGGACTTGAACCCGCGACCCTCACGTTGGCAACGTGATGCTCTACCACTGAGCTACTCCCGCGCTCCGCGGGGCGAGCACCCAATCTAGTGCAGACCGGGCGCCCGGCAAGGGCGCGGATATTAGCCGCGGGCGGATGCATTTCAAGGCACTTTCGCGGCGCAGCAGAAGGCGTTAGGGCAACAGCATGCCCCTCTCGCCCGACGCCCTCTTCGCCAAGCTCGACGCCCTCGGCATCCGCACCTCGACCGTCCAGCACCCGCCCCTCTTCACCGTCGAGCAGAGCAAGTCGCTGCGCGGCGAATTGCCGGGCGGCCACACCAAGAACCTGTTCTTGAAGGACAAGAAAGACCGCATGTGGCTGGTGACGGCCGAGGAGGACCAGAGCGTCGACTTGAAGGCGCTCGGCACCGCGCTCGGCGCCAATGGCCGCGTCTCGTTCGGCTCGCCCGAGCGCCTCATGCGCCATCTCGGCGTCGAGCCGGGTGCTGTGACGCCGTTCGGCCTCGCCAACGACGCCGGGGGCCAGGTGAGCTTCGTGCTCGACGAGGGCCTGCTGCGGCACGATGTTCTCAACTTCCACCCGCTCACGAACGCTGCCACGACGGCGATCGGGTGCGCGGATTTCCTGCGCTTTCTCGACGCGATCGGCCACAAGCCGCGTGTGCTCGCGCTGCCGGCCCGCGCGATCGCGTAAGTTTGGGGGCGCGCGCCTCCACGGCGCGCTCTTGCGTCCCCGTGGCGAGGACGGGCGCGGCTGGAGCCGCGCGGTCCCAAAGCCCTCGCCGCCCGGGGCTTGTATATCGCGCCGGCAGCGGCCATCTTCCCGCACAATCGGGCCTACGCCGGGGTTCACCTCCCGCGCCGCTGGGCCCACGCCGATCTCGCGCCGCCGGCTTTGCCGAACGGGATTTCGCTCCCTAAGTTCTGGCCGGTGGCAGCCAACATCAGGGCGCTCGGACGATGCAGACCATCATTGGCGGCGGCAAGGCCGCGGGTAACGGCGCGGGCGGCGCGCTGGTCAAGGACACCGACGCGAAGAACTTCGCCAACGACGTCATCGAAGAGTCGAAGCGCCAGCCGGTGATCGTCGACTTCTGGGCGACCTGGTGCGGGCCGTGCAAGACCTTGGGCCCCCTCCTCGAGCGCCTCGTCAAGGCCGCCAAGGGCGCCGTCAAGCTCGTGAAGCTCGACGTCGACAAGAACCAGGCGCTCGCCGCGCAGTTCCGCATCCAGTCGATCCCCGCCGTGTTCGCGTTCCGCGACGGGCGCCCGGTCGACGGCTTCGTCGGCGCCCTGCCCGAGAGCCAGCTGAAGCAATTCATCGAGACGCTGATCCGGGGCGGCGGCGCGGCCAAGGGGCCCTCGCAGCTCGATCAAGTGCTGGCCATGGCCAAGGACGCGCTCAGCAAGGGCGATGCCGGCACGGCCGCGAGCCTCTACGCGCGCATCCTCGACCAGGAGCCGGATAACGTGCTGGCGCGGCTCGGCTTGGCGCGCGCCGCGATCGCGCTCGGCGAAGCCGAGCAGGCCAAGCAGATGCTCGACGAGCTGCCGGCGGACGCCCAGAAGGGCGCCGACTACGATGCCGCCAAGGCGGCGCTCGACCTCGCCGAGCGCGCGGCCAAGGCCGGCGCCAAGGCAGGCGATCTCGGCGCGTTCGAGGACAAGATCGCGAAGGATCCCAACGACCACCAGGCGCGCTACGACCTGGCGCTGGCGCTCTATGCCGGCGGCCAGGCCGAACGCGCCATCCAGCACCTGCTTGAGATCGTCAAGCGCAAGCGCGACTGGAACGAGGACGCGGCGAGGAAAGAGCTGCTCAAGATTTTCGAGGCATTGGGGGCGGCCAACGAGCTCACGGTGAAGGGTCGCCGGGGCCTCTCCGCGATCCTATTTTCCTGAGCGGCTGGTTCTGCATCGCTTGGGAGGCGGCATGGCGTCGCTGACGCCCGCGGATCTGCCGACCGTTCTGCCGGTCTTCCCGCTCCAGGGGGCGCTTCTGCTCCCGGGCGGGCAGCTTCCGCTCAACGTGTTCGAGCCGCGCTATCGCGCCATGACCGAGGACGCGATGGGTGGCCCGCGCCTGATCGGCATGATCCAGCCGAAGATGCGCGAGCGCATCGCGCCCGACGACAGGCCCGCGCTGCACAAGACCGGCTGCGTCGGCAAGATCACGTCGTTCACCGAAACCAGCGACGGGCGCTATCTCATCAACCTGACCGGCATCTGCCGCTTCGACGTGCTGCGGGAGTTGCCGCCGATGCGCGGCTATCGCCGCGTCGAGCCCGATTGGTCCGCCTACCGCTGCGATTTCGACGCGCCGTCGGAGAGCGCGTTCGACCGCGGCGCGCTCGTCGACGCGTTGCGCGCCTATCTCGCGCGCAACGATTTCGCGGCCGACTGGAAGGCGGTCGAGGGCACGTGCACCGCCGATCTCGTCGTCCTCCTCGCCGCCATGTGTCCGTTCACGCCGATCGAGAAGCAGGCGCTGCTCGAGGCGCCCGACGCCGCCGAACGCGGCCGCGTGCTCACCTCGCTGCTTGCCATGGGCCGCGACGTCGGCAAAGGTGAGCGGCCCCATCGGATGAACTGAAATGCCCGATCCGAAACCGCCCGAAGCCGCACCCGAATCTGCGCCGCGTTCCGGCGAGGCGCGGCTTTCCGAGACGCGCCCTCCCGAAGCGCGGGGCGGCCAGGTCGATCCCAAGCTGCTCGAGATCCTGGTCTGCCCGGTGACCCACACGCGCTTGCGCTACGACGCCGAGAAGCAGGAGCTGATCTCGGAGGCCGCCGGACTCGCCTACCCCATCCGCGACGGCATCCCGATCATGCTCCAGGACGAAGCGCGGCCGCTCAAGGTCACCGAATAGCGCCCGCGTATCGCATTCGTGCCTGCGGCGCGCTGGCAGGTTTCTCTGCGGCACTGCGTCTCCTGCTAGACGTTCTGACCCATGGCCTACGGCACGCAACACTGGCCCACCGAGATCCGCCTGAAGCAGGCCGAGAAGCGCCTCGAGATCGATTTCGACGACGGTGCGCGCTTTTCGTACCCGGCCGAGTTTCTGCGCGTCGAAAGCCCCTCGGCCGAGGTGCAGGGCCACGGGCCCTCGCAGAAGCAGATCGTGGCGGGGCGCCAGCACGTGGGCATCCTCGCGATCGAGCCCGTCGGCAATTACGCGATCCGCATCAAGTTCGACGACCTCCACGACACCGGCATCTATTCGTGGGAGTATCTCTACGGCCTCGGCCAGAACCAGGAGACGCTCTGGCGGCAATATCTCGCCGAGATCGAGAAACGCGGTCTTAAGCGCGATCCCAGGGCGCGGTGACGCGCTAGCGAGCGCGCCGGCGCGCCTGCCATTCGGCCTTTGTCTGGCCCCAGATCTGCGTCGTCTGTTGAATCGGCGGCGGCAGGTCGGCGTCGCGCAAGAAACGCGAGCCCAGGCGCGCGGCGACCCGCTGCGAGGCGACGTTGCGCGCATCGATGCAGTGGATCACGTCGGTCCAGCCGAGCGTCGCGAAGGCCCAGTCCATGGCCGCGGTGGCCCCCTCGGTGGCGTAGCCCCTGCCCCAGACGGCGCGCACCAGGCCCCAGCCGATTTCGGTTCCGGGCCAGCTCTCCGGCTGCCAGGGGCCGAGGCGGCCGATCCAGCGGCCGGTCGCTTTCTCGATGACTGAGAACATCGCAAAGCCGAACAGCGTCCACGCCCCGGCCATCACGCAGATGCCGCGCCACACCAGCGGACGCGGCTGCACGCCGCCGATGAAGCGCGCGGCCTGCTCGTCGGCCATGAACGCGGCCCAGGGCTCGAAGTCCTCGGGCTTGGGCGGGCGAAGGATTAAGCGTTCGGTTTCCAGCACGGGGGGTGGTCTCGGCTTCGCGTTTGTGCAACCTTGTCGCCGTA
The DNA here is from genome assembly GCA_005240015.1 of Candidatus Odyssella thessalonicensis. Taxonomy (GTDB): domain Bacteria; phylum Pseudomonadota; class Alphaproteobacteria; order Bin65; family Bin65; genus SBBV01. The sequence continues at coordinate 7,773 of SBBV01000462.1, forward strand.
GCCATAGCACGGGATCGTCATGCCCCGGATCATCCTCGCTCTCTTGCTCCTCGCCGCGACGCCGGCCCTCGCCCAGCAGACGCAGCCCGCACCCCCTCGCCCGCCCGGCCAAGTGACCTGCACCGACCCGCGGCCGCAAATGTGCCCGGCGAACTACCAGCCGGTGTGCGGAACGAAGCGCGACGGCGCGCGGCAGACCTACAGCAATGGCTGCATGGCCTGCATCGACGCGAGCGTCGTGAGCCACGTCCCGGGCCCGTGTTCCTGACGCCCGGCGCGCCCGGGATCAGGAACGCATCCATCGCCGGCGCGTCGGCGAAGCCGTAGTTCGGCGCCGGCCAAACCTGCTCATGCTGCCTTGGCCGCGGTCGGGAGCGCGTGCTTGATCACGACGCGTGCGAGGTTTTTCGCGGTTTCGGCCGCCCGCTGATCGGGATCGATCATCGCCGTGACGATGGCGCCTTCGGTGAGCAGCGCGAGCGAGCGAGCGAGCGCGGCCGGGTCGGCCGCACCGGCCGCGCGCGCCCACTCCTCGATGCGCCCGCGCACCATCTCCTTGTGGCGGCGGGCGGCGGCGCGGATGGCATGGCCGGGATCGCCGGTTTCCGCGGCGGCGTTGATGAAGGCGCAGCCGTGAAACGACGGCATGCGGAACCAGGTTTCGAGCACGTCGAAAAGGCGCAGCAGTCGCGTCTGCGGCGTCGCAGCGACGGCGGCCACGGTGTTGTCGAACCAGTCGCGCCATTCGCGGTCGCGGCGCTCGAGAAACGCGGCGACGAGACCGTCCTTGGAGCCGAAATGTTGGTAGAGGCTGCGCCGCGCCACCTCGGCCTCGGCGAGGATGGCGTCGACGCCGGTCGCGTGGATGCCGTCGCGGTAGAACAGCTTCGCCGCGGCACTCATCAGGCGGTCGGGGACAGGTTCGGATCTGCGCTTGGCCACAGCAGTAGATAGAACGATCTATCTACTAACGTCAAGCCGCGCGCTCTGCCTTTGAGACCGCGCGACTCAAGGCGCTTTTGGGCTTCCGCATGAAGGGCACCGGCTCTTTCGCGGGTCGCGCAGGCGTGCCGGCGAGAGGCAAGAAAAGCGCACCTCGCGGTGCGCGGTCAGCCCTCTACGATGCGCGCCGGCGTCCAGAGCTTGCGGCGGCGGGCGCGGCGGCCGGCCTCGTCCTCGTGGTCGTAGACCATCGGCGTGGCGCGGCCGGCGAAGGCGGCGCGATCCTCGAACACGTTGGTGTTGAGCACGGCCCAGGCGCGCATCCCCTCCTCCATCACGGCTGCGACGTAGACGCCGCACCGAGCGCAGACGAGATAGTCGGCCGTGCCGAGCCCGAAGCGATAGCGCGCGAGCGCCGCGGCATCGTGCACGCGGACCTCGGCGAAGCCGTCGGGATCGGCGGTCGTGCGCGCGCCGTGCTTGCGGCAGAACGTGCACTGGCATTCGCGCAAGGGCAGCTCCGCGAGCGGGCGATGCGTGGTGAAAGCAAGCGTGATGGCGCCGCAGTGGCAGCGTCCGTCATATTGCGTTTCGGGACCGTGACCCATCGCGCTACAGCGCCTCGCCGCGCAGCAGGCGCGGCAGCTCGCCGACCACGCCCATCGCGTGGCGCATGAACAGGCGCTTCAGCGGCGCCATCCGGTTGACCGCGGCCATGCCGACGTCGCGCAGCAGGCGGACGGGCGGCAGATCATTCGAGAACAGCCAGTTCAGCGAGTCGGTCACCGAGAGCAGCACCTGGTTGTCGAAACGCCGCCAGCGCTGATAACGCTCGAGCACCGCCGGCGAGCCCAGATCGAGGCCGAGCCGCTTCGCTTCGACCAGCACTTCGGCCAGCGCCGCCACGTCGCGCAGGCCGATATTGAGCCCCTGCCCTGCGATCGGATGCATCGTGTGCGCCGCGTCGCCGACCAAGGCGAGGCGCGGCTTGATGTAGGTCTCGGCATGGGCGAAGCGCAGCGGATAGCTCCAGCGCCCGCCGACCACGCGCACCGCGCCGAGCCACGGCCCAAACCGCCGATGCAGCTCGAGCGAGAAGTCCGCATCCGAGAGCGCGAGCATCGCCGGCGCCAGCGCCTTCTTCTCGGTCCACACGATCGAGGAGCGGTGGCCGTGCACCGGATCGTCTGTCATCGGCAATACGGCGAAGGGACCGGCGGGCAGGAAACGCTCATGCGCCACGCCGCGGTGCGGCCGCTCATGGCCCATGGTGCAGACGATGGCGGTCTGGCCGTAATCCCACTGCGTCGACGCGATGCCGGCCAGGCGTCGCAGCGCCGAATCGCTGCCATCGGCCGCGACCAGCAGCGAGGCCGCAATCTCGCTCCCATCGGCGAGCGTCAGCACGACGCCCTCGGGCATCACGATGTGCCGCTCGAGATCGACCGGCGCGCGCACGCTGAGCGCATCAAGGCCGCTCAGGCGTGCGAAGAGCGCGCGGCGGATCGCGCGGTTCTCGACGATGTAGCCGAGCGGATCCTCGCCGAGGTCGCGGTGATCGTAGTGCAGGAACAGCAGCGAGAGCCCGTCGGAGACGCGGATGTCGAGGATCGGCTCGGCATGCGGTACGAGCCGCGCCCAAAGGCCGGTCGCCTGCATCAGCCGATGCGTGGCGTGCGCGATGGCGACCGTGCGGCCGTCATAGGCTTCCTCGAACTGAGCCGCGGGGTCGGCGCGGTCGATCAGCGCAACCGTAAGGCCGGCCTGCGCCAGCGCGGCGGCGAGGGTGCCGCCCACCATACCGCCGCCGACGATGGCGACATCCACCCGCTCGCTCATCGCGCTTGTTCCACCTGCTGGCCGGCCATTTCAAGACGAGCCGCGCGCCGCAATCAAGCCACGGTGCCGCGGCGCCGCGAAAACAAGAGAGCCTAACTTTTGGGCAATGCCTAATCCCACGCCAATTGACGGTAATCCGCGCGCGCGGGACTCGTTTATCCTTCTGATTTTTCAGCTGATTACCCATTGGCACGGTTCTTGACTCCTTTGACGTGGTCCCATCGGGGGATCGCGGTGGCGCCGGACATTCGGGGGAGCGCCGCGGAGCAGAGGAGCTGCGGATGAAGCTGGTGATCGCAATCATCAAGCCATTCAAGCTCGACGAAGTGCGCGAGGCGCTTCTCGGCTTGGGCGTGACGGGGATGACGGTGACCGAAGTGAAGGGCTTCGGTCGCCAGAAGGGGCACACGGAGATCTATCGCGGCGCCGAATACGCGATCGGGTTCCTGCCCAAGGTCAAACTGGAAGTGGCGGTGAAGGCCGAGGTGGCCGAGCGCGCGGTGGAGGCCATCGCGAAGGCGGCGAAAACCGGCTCGATCGGCGACGGCAAGGTGTTCGTGATCGACATCGAGCAGGCGCTGCGCATCCGCACCGGCGAAACCAACGACGACGCGATTTGATCAGGGAGATCTGACGACATGACCGCTCTTGCATGGAACACGGACTGGGGCCGGCGCGCTTACGCGGCTTGGGCGCGGCTGCCGCTGATGCTGCTCGCGCTCCTGGCCCTGCTTGCACTCGGCAACTATCTCGCCACGAGCAAGGCCTTTGCACAGACGACGCCGCCCACCACCGAGGCGCCGAAGGCGGAGCCTCCGCGGGCGAAGGCGCCCAAGGCCGAGGCGCCGAAGCCGGCCGATGCCAAGCCGGCGCAAGAGACGAAAAAGGAAGAGCCGAAGAAGGAAGAGCCGAAGAAGCCCAAGGCGGAACTCAACACCGGCGACACGGCGTGGATGCTGACCTCGACCGCGCTGGTGCTCCTCATGACCATCCCGGGCGTCGCGTTCTTCTACGGCGGCATGGTGCGCAAGAAGAGCGTGCTCTCGGTGATGATGCATGTCTTCGCCACCGCCTGCATCGTGGCCGTGGTGTGGGTCGTCGTCGGCTACAGCTTGGCCTTCTCGGGCAGCGGCAGCTACATCGGCGACATGGCCCAATTCTTCTTGAAGGGCATCACCGTCGAGTCGCTGAAACAGCCGGTCGATTCGGTTGCCAACGCAATCCCCGAGACCGTGTTCGTCATGTTCCAGATGACGTTCGCGATCATCACGCCCGCGCTCATCGTCGGCGCCTATGTCGACCGCATGAAGTTCTCGGCGATGGTCCTGTTCATGATCCTCTGGAGCCTCGTGGTCTACGCGCCGATCGCGCACTGGGTGTGGGGCGGCGGATGGCTCGCAGCCACGGCCGACGCGCCGGGCGCCCTCGACTTCGCCGGCGGCACCGTCGTGCACATCAATGCCGGGATCGCCGGCCTGATGTGCGCGCTCGTGCTCGGCAAGCGCATCGGCTACGGCACCGAGAACATGGCGCCGCACAATCTCACGCTCAGCGTGGCCGGCGCCTCGCTGCTCTGGGTCGGCTGGTTCGGCTTCAACGCCGGCTCGGCGGTGGCCTCGAACAACGCGGCCGGCATGGCGATGCTGGTCACGATGCTCGCCACCGCGGTCGCGGCGCTCGTGTGGATGCTGCTCGAATGGATGGCGCGCGGCAAGGCGAGCATCCTCGGCATCATCTCGGGCGCCGTCGCCGGCCTCGTCGCGATCACGCCGGCGTCGGGCTTCGTCGGCGTGCTCGGCGCGTTCGTGATCGGCATCGCCGCGGGCGCCGTCTGCTTCTGGGCCTGCACCGCCTTGAAGCGGATGTTCAAGTACGACGACGCGCTCGACGCCTTCGGCGTGCACGGGATCGGCGGCATCGTGGGCGCGCTCCTGACCGGCGTGTTCGCGACCAAGGCGGTCAACGCGATCTACGGAACCGACAAGGCGGTGGGCTGGATCGACGGCAACGCAGGCCAGATGTGGCATCAGATCAAAGGCATTCTCGCCACGATGATCTGGTGCGGCGTGGCCACGCTCGTGATCCTGCTCATCATCAAAGCCATCGTCGGCCTCCGCGTCGGGGCCGACCAGGAACGCGAAGGGCTCGACCTCGCCGAGCACGGCGAGACGGTCCACTGACGCAACGAGGTGTCCTCCGAGGCGTCTCTCCTCAGCAGCGCCTCTACTTGCGGCGCCCGGACTCCGGTCCGGGCGCCTTTTTCTTTCTGCCTAATCCTTAGGCAGGGCAGGGGATAGCCGGGAAATCCGGGATATCTGCACAATTCGCGCGCTTTTCGGTTCCGCTTTTGGCATTGTTCCCCGCGCGCGAGGGCCGCGCGTCGCTCGGCAAGCCGAGCGACACGACGCTTATGCGTCGCGACAGCGCCGAAGGGGGACGCCATGGAAGCCTTGAAGACCAGCACCGACGTTTTCTTCCTCATGATCGGCGCGGTGATGGTGACGGCGATGCACGCCGGCTTCGCATTTCTCGAGGTCGGCACGGTGCGCAAGAAGAATCAGGTCAACGCGCTGATCAAGATCTTCACCGATTTCTGCATCTCGACGGTCGCGTATTTCTTCATCGGCTACACGATCGCCTACGGCATCGATTTCTTCGGGTCCGCGCCGATGATCTCGGGCGCCGCCGAGAAGGCGCCCGAGGCCTACGGCAAGAGCGGCTACACGCTGATGAAGTTCTTCTTCCTCCTGACCTTCGCCGCGGCGGTGCCGGCGATCATCTCGGGCGGCATCGCCGAGCGCGCGAAGTTTTGGCCGCAGGCGATCGCCTCGGCCGCGATCGTGGCGCTGTTCTATCCATTCTTCGAGGCGATGGTGTGGGGCGAGCGCTGGGGCGTCCAGAAATGGTTCGAGGGCACGTTCGGCGCGAAGTTCACCGACTTCGCCGGCTCGATCGTGGTGCATTGCGTCGGCGGCTGGATGGCGCTTGCGGCGGTGCTGCTCTTGGGCGCGCGGCGCGGCCGCTACCGCAAGGACGGAACCGTCGTCGGCATCCCGCCATCGAACATTCCGTTCCTGGCGCTCGGCTCCTGGGCGCTCTCGGTCGGATGGTTCGGCTTCAACGTGATGAGCGCCCAGAAGGTGACCGACATCACCGGCCTCGTCGCCGTGAACTCGCTGATGGCGATGGCCGGCGGATTGCTGGCGGCGACGCTCGCCGGCAACAAGGACCCGGGCTTCGTCCACAACGGGCCGCTCGCGGGCCTGGTCGCGATCTGCGCCGGATCGGCGATCATGCATCCGATCGGCGCGCTGGCGACCGGCGCGGTCGCCGGCGCCTTGTTCGTGTTCGCGTTCAACCTCTGCCAGAACCGGCTCAAGGTCGACGACGTGCTCGGCGTCTGGCCGCTGCACGGGCTCTGCGGCCTTTGGGGCGGCATCGCCGCCGGCATTTTCGGTGCGACCGCACTCGGCGGCATCGGCGGCGTGAATATCTGGGCCCAGGTCGTCGGCTCGGTTGCGGGCGCGGTCTACGCGTTCATCGCCGGCGGGCTCGTCTACCTGATCCTCAAGGTCACGGTCGGCATCCGCCTCACCGACGACGAGGAGCAGGTGGGCGCCGACGTCGCGATCCACAAGATCGGCGCCTATCCGGAGGACGACCTCGTGCGCTCGCGGTAGGGCGCCGAGCGCGACCTGCTGGAACCAAACCGTCATCCTGAGCGAAGCGAAGGATCTCGCTTCCGCTGCCGCTGCCGTTGGCGGTGAGGACCAGATCCTTCGCTTCGCTCAGGACGACCCATGATGCATATTGCGCATCATGTGTGCGATTGAAGCCGCCGATCCGCATCCGCGCATCAACGTGGCCGTGCTCGACTGCGCGATGAGCTATGTCGATACGGGGCAGGGGCCGCGCGACCGCGCCGTGGTGTTCCTCCATGGCAATCCCACGTCGTCCTATCTCTGGCGCAACGTGATCCCGCACGTGGCGCCGCTGTCGCGGTGCTTGGCACCCGACCTCATCGGCATGGGGCAATCGGGCAAGAGCCCGGCCGGGCGCTACACTTTCGCCGATCACGCGCGCTATCTGGATGCCTGGTTCGACGCGGTGCTGCCGCGCGAGAAGATCGTGCTGGTCGTGCACGATTGGGGCGGGGCACTCGGATTCCACTGGGCGCGGCGTCACGCCGAGCGCGTCGGCGGCATCGCCTATATGGAGACGATCGTGGCGCCGATCGCCTCGTGGGACGACTGGCCCGAGAACGCGCGCAAGATCTTCCAGGCGATGCGCTCGCCGGCCGGCGAGACAATCATCCTCGAGAAGAACGTGTTCATCGAAGGCATCTTGCCCGGCGCGATCCTGCGGAAGCTCACGCCCGAGGAACACGACGCCTATCGCGCGCCGTTCCGTCAGGCGGGGGAGGGGAGGCGCCCGATGCTCACCTGGCCGCGCCAGATCCCGATCGCCGGCGAGCCCAAGGACGTCGCCGAGATCGCGGCCGCCTCTGCCGCCTGGCTCGCGCAATCGCCGCTGCCGAAGCTCTTCGTCAACGCCGAGCCGGGCTCGATCCTGGTCGGGCGCCAGCGCGAGTTCTGCCGGCGCTTTCCCAACCAGACCGAGATCACCGTCAAGGGCGCGCATTTCATCCAGGAAGATTCGCCGCACGAGATCGGCGGGGCGGTGGCGGAATTTGTGCGACGCTTGCCTGCGTAGCACCGGCGGCGGCCGCTTACACCTGCATCCATCCTTCGAGGGCCGCCCAAGTGGGCGGCCGCCTCAGGATGAGGGCCGTGCTTGCAGATAGAATCCTCATCCTGAGGTGCGCGCCGTTGGCGCGCCTCGAAGGATGGACGCAAGTGTGAAGCCTCGCCACCGCCGGAGCGCATGGTCAACGGCGGAACGCCGGTGTAGACAGGGCAGGGGCCTGCGCAGGGAATCCGCGATGAACGAACCCGTCGTCCTCACCTCGACCGCCGGCGGCGTCATCACCATCACGATGAACCGGCCGAAGGCGCTCAACGCGCTCAACCGCGAGCTCACGCTGGCGCTGCGCGATGCCGTGTTCGCGGCCGAGCAGGACCAATCGGTGCGCTGCGTCGTGATCCGCGGCGGCGAGCACTTCATGGCCGGCGGCGACTTGAAGTACTTCCACGAGAGCGTCGGCAAGGTCTCGCCGACCGGGCTCAAGGTGCGCTTCGAGGGCTTCATCCAGGAAGTGCACGCGATGATCATCGCGCTGCGGCGCATGCCGAAGCCGGTGCTCGCCAGCGTCTCGGGCGCCGCGGCCGGATTCGGGCTCAGCCTCGTCATGGCCTGCGATCTCGCGATCGCGGCCGACACCGCGTATTTCACGCTCGCCTACAGCGCGATCGGCGTGAGCCCCGACGGCGGCTCGACCTTCGCGCTGCCGCGCCTCGTCGGCTTGAAGAAGGCGATGGAGATCGCGCTGCTCGCGGAGCGCTTCGATGCCGCCACCGCCGAGCGGCTGGTCTGGACCGGTGGCGGTAGCGAAGGCCTCGGATGCGAAGGGACTGCCTGATTGTCCGGAGTCGTGGGGCATGCCGAGCGATGCCACCGCCGATCTGGACGCGCCGCCGGCACAGTGCACGTGCAGCTGCAACCCGACGAACTTTCAGTGCGACGCGCAGACGCATACCTATGGCACGACGTCATGCGCGGTTGCCGAGAACGCGCTGCTCAAGGCAACCAAGGTTGGCCAATGCGATC
>SBBV01000425.1 GCA_005240015.1 Candidatus Odyssella thessalonicensis
AAGACGCTCGGCCTCGTCGGCGGCGGGCGCATCGCCGGCGAGGTGGCACGCATCGCGCGCGCCGGCTTCGGCATGAAGGTGCTGGTCTACGACCCCTACGCCTCGGCCGCACAGGCGAAGGCGATGGGTGCCGACAAGATCCAGAGCCTCGACCACATGCTGCCGCGCGCCGACATCGTCTCGATCCACACGCCGCTGACCGCCGAGACGCGCGGGCTGCTCGGCCGCGGCCGCATCGCGCACATGAAGCGGGGCGCCATCCTCATCAACACCGCGCGCGGCGGCATCGTCGACGAAGCGGCGCTCGCCGATGCGTTGAAGGACGGTCGCCTCGGCGGCGCCGGCCTCGACGTGTTCGAGGAAGAGCCACCCGCCGCCAACCACCCGCTGTTCCGGCTCGACGGCGTGGTGCTCTCGCCGCATGTCGCCGGCATCACCGAAGACAGCGCGCGCCGCATGGCGGTGGGCGCGGCACAAGGCGTCGTCGACGTGCTCGCGGGGCGCAAGCCCGAGGCGATCCTCAATCGCGAGATCTGGAAGCGGCGGCGGCGCTGAGCGAGCTGTTTTTGCGGAGTGCGGCGGAGGTCGGGACCCACCAGCAAGAGACCAAGGCACCAAGCTTGAACAACTGCCGACCGAAGGCCGGCCGGAAATCCTCTTGGTGTCTTGGTGCTTTGGTGGTTTTTCGGGTCAGCACATCGGATCGTCGGTCCATCACTTGGACTCGGCATCGCCGTCCGCCGCCGCGAGGCGCGCGCGCCAGTCGGCGACGCCGCGGACAAGCGGCAGAAGGCCGAGGATCAGCAGCACGAGCGCCGCCGCAAGCAACGTCGCCGCGATCGGCTTTTCGAGGAAGATCGTGTAGGAGCCGTTCGACATCGAGAGCGACTGGCGCATCGCGAGCTCGATCAGCGGCGAGAGGATAAGGCCGAGCACGATCGGCGCGGTCTCGAAATCGAGCTTCCGCAGCACGTATCCCAAGACACCCATGATCAGCATGATCCACACGTCGACGATGCTGCCGCTGGCGGCGTAGACGCCGAGGATGCAGAACATCACGATGGCCGGGAACAGATAGCCGTAGGGGATGCGCAGCACCTGCACGAACAGGCCGACCAGCGGCAGGTTCAGGATCAGCAGCATCAGGTTCCCGACATACATCGAGGCGATGAAGCCCCAGAACAGGGTGGGCTGCTGCGTCATCATGAGCGGGCCCGGCTGCACGCCGTGCACCATCATCGCCGCGATCAGGACGGCGGTGACCGGCCCCGAGGGAATGCCGAGCGCCAGCATCGGCACGAACGCGCCCGACGTGGCGGCGTTGTTGGCCGATTCGGGGCCGGCCACGCCGGCGATGGCGCCCTTGCCGAACTCCTCGGGCTTCTTCGAGAGCTTCTTCTCGACCGCGTAGGAGACGAAGGTCGCGATGATGTGCGCCGAGCCCGGAATGATGCCGACGAGGAAGCCCAGGATCGTGCCGCGCGCGACCGGCGCCGCCGCCTCGCGCATCTCGCGCCGGTCGGGCAGCAGATCGCGGAAGCGCGGGTGGATCACTTCGGGGGGCTTGGCGCGGCCGGCGGTGGCGAGGATCTCGCCGAGGCCGAACAGGCCCACCGCGAGCGGCACCACGCCGATCCCGTCGCCGAGCTCGTGCAGGCCGTAGCCGTAGCGCTGATAGCCGCTCATGTGGTCGATGCCGATCGTGCCGAGCAGCAGGCCGAGCGTCGCCATCGCCAGCGACTTCAGCATCGAGCCGACGCTCATATAGGCGAGCACGAGCAGGCCGAGCACGAGCAGCGCGAACTGCTCGGGCGGCCCGAAGCGCAGCGCGAAGCCCGCGAGCGGGGGCGCCAGCAGCATCAGCGCCACGACGCTGGCCGTGCCGGCGATGTAGGATCCGATCGCGGCGATCGTGAGCGCCGGGCCGGCGCGCCCTTTCCGCGCCATCGCATAGCCGTCGATGCAGGTCATCACCGACGCCGCTTCGCCCGGGATGCGCATCAGGATCGACGTCGTCGAGCCGCCATACATCGCGCCGTAATAGATGCCGGCGAGCATCACCACGGCGCGCGTGGCGTCGAGGCCGAACGTGGCGGGCAGCAGCAGCGAGATGCCCGCGAGCGGCCCGATGCCGGGAAGCACGCCCACCAGCGTGCCGACCAGGCAGCCGATGAAGGCATAGAGCAGCACGCCGGGGGAGAGGGCGACGGCGAAACCGTCGCCGAGGTTCTGCAGCACGTCGAGCATCGGGCGCGGCTAGAAGAAGCCGAGCGGGCTGCGCGGCAGCAGCACGCGCAGGCCCATGTCGAACAGCGCGAACGTGCCCGCCGCGAGTCCGACCGAGACGAGGATCGACAAGAGCCAATGTCGCCGCGCCACGACCGCGAGCAGATAGAACAGCAGCAGCGCGATCGTGATGACGTAGCCCGCGCGCGGCAGCAGGAAGATCGCGGCGGCGGCGCCCAGCACGATCAAGAGCGCGTGGCGCGCCTCCTCCCAGCCGAGCTCCCGCAACCCGGCGCCGCCACCCGAGAAGGCCAGCAGCAGCGCGCCGAAACCGATGAGCGCGAGCGAGAGCACGATCGGGAAATAGGCGGGGCCCGGCTCGCGCAACGAGCCCACCGGCAAGCCGCGGCTTTCGACGATGGCGAGCGCCCCGAACGCGATCAGCGCGAGGCCGGCGACGCGGTCCGCGGTGAGGCGGAGCGGAAGGCGCGGCTGCATCGCGGCGTGCGCCTATTCGACCTTGCCGACGCGCTTCACCGCCTCGGCGAGCCGCGCCGCGTCCGCGGCCCAGAACTTCTCGAATTCGGGCGCGTCGAGATAGGCGACGGGGCTGCCGAGCTTCTCCATGGCCGAGCCGAACTCCGGCGCGGCCGCCGCCTTCTTCACCGCCGCGCGCAGCTTCTCCATGACCGGCGCCGGCACGTCCTTGGGCGCGAACAGGCCGGCCCAGATGTAGAACTCGACGTTCTTGTAGCCGAGCTCGGCGAAGGTCGGGACGTCCGGCAGCACGGCGAGGCGCTTCGTGCCCCAATTGGCGAGCGGGCGCAGCTTGCCGGCCTTGATGTGCGCGAGTACCGGCCCCGGCCCCGAGGCCAGCGCCTGCACGTGGCCGCCGAGGAGCGCCGTCACCGCCGGGCCGCCGCCGTTGAACGGCACGTGCTTCATGTTGATGCCCGCGGCGTTGGTGAACATCGCCATCGCCATGTGCAAGGTGCCGTAGATGCCGGAGGAGGAGTAGGCGATCTTGCCCGGCTCCTTCTTCGCCGCCTCCTCGAGCTCTTTCACCGTCTTCCAAGGGCTCTCGGCGCGCACGACGAGCACGGTCGGGTCGGCGCCCAGCAGCGCGATCGGCTTCAACTGGTCGATCGTGTAGGCCGGCTTGCGGCCGAACAGCTTGTCGGCCTCGGGGATGATCGAGACGCTCGAGAGCGCCAGCAGGATCGTGTAGCCGTCGGGCTTGGCGTTGGCCGCAGCCCCCATGCCGACAGCACCGCCGGCACCCTGCGTGTTGCGGATCGCGACCGGCTGCTTCAGCTCCTTCTCGAGCGGCGTGATGATCGCGCGCGCGGTCTGGTCGGCGACGCCGCCGGGCGGGAACGGGATGATCATCGTAATCGGGCGCGAGGGGTAGTCGTCCTGCGCCAGCGCCGGTGCCGCGAGCAGCGCCGCGCCCAGCAATGCGGAAAGCAACCGTATCATCGGCCTTCCTCCCTTTTGCGCCGCTGTTTGCCGCGGCCTCGCAGGGCGACAATAGCAGGCGAGGAGCCTATCGCGTAGGGGCGGCGCCGCGCGAACCGCGAAGCGGTTCTGTCTCGAGGCCGAGGGTTGCCGCGAAGCGGCTACCCTGGGTTCGGGTGGTGGTGAAAGCGAATCAACCCTGAAAGGGTTGTGCCCGCGGCGGCGCCGCCGCCACAACCCTTTCAGGGTTGGCTCGACCGGGTGCCACGATTCCCAGGGTAGCCGCTTCGCGGCAACCCTGGGCGCTGGGCCGGAACCGCCTCGCGGTTCTCGGTCCGCGGACAATCCGCGCGTCACCCGTTGCACGTTCAGAGAAAATTGGACTTGAACGCGCGCCGAATTCTGGCAGGCATTGGCACCACGAGAACGAACATCGAGGTAGGCATCATGCGGGTCGTGATTACCGGTGCCGGCGGCTTCGTCGGGCAGAAGCTCGTGGCGGCGCTGGCCAACGCGGGCAAGTTGGGCGGCGAGCGCATTAGCGAGCTCGCGCTGTTCGACGTGGCCGAGCCCAGGAAGCCGACTTTCTCCGGCAAGGTCACGACCCATGTCGGCAACATCGCCGCGCGCGCCGACGTCGACGCGCTGATCGGGCAGAAGGCGGGCGCTGTCTTCCACCTCGCCGCCATCGTCAGCGGCCAGGCCGAGGCCGAGTTCGACACCGGCATGGCGATCAACCTCGACGGCACGCGCTGGGTGCTCGAGGCCTGCCGGCGCCTGCCCAATCCGGTCAGGCTCGTGTTCACGAGCTCGGTCGCCGTCTACGGCGGCGATATCCCGACGCCGATCAAGGACGACATCAACCTCTTGCCGCAGACCTCCTACGGCACGCAGAAGGCGATCGGCGAGATGCTGGTCAACGACTACAGCCGGAAGGGCTTCATCGACGGGCGCTCGCTGCGCCTTCCCACCGTCGTCGTGCGCGCGGGCAGGCCCAACCGCGCCGCCTCCACCTGGGCGAGCTCGATCATCCGCGAGCCGCTCCAGGGCGAGGAGGCGATCTGCCCGGTCGATGCCTCGGTGCGCATGTGGTGCGCGTCCCCGCGCACGGTGGTGCAGTCGCTGATCCACGCCTACGAGCTGCCGGCCAAGGCGTTCGGCGACAATCGCGGCGTGATGCTGCCGGGCTTCGTGGTCTCGGTGAAGGAGATGCTGGCGTCGCTGAAACGCGTGGCCGGCGCCAAGGTGGCGGCGCGCGTGAAGTTCAGGAAGGACCCCGCCATCGCCGCCATCGTCGACCGCTGGCACGCCGATTTCGCGCCCAAGCGCGCGCTCAAGATGGGCTTCAAGCAGGACAAGTCGATGGACGACATCGTGCGCTGGTTCATCGATGACGATCTCGCGCCCG
>SBBV01000122.1 GCA_005240015.1 Candidatus Odyssella thessalonicensis
AGCGTGAGCGCCTCGAGGCCGAGCGGCGTGCGCCGCCACAGCAGGCCGAAACGCGCCCGGTCGCGGCGCGTCCAATCGATCGCGACCGCGATCGCTCGGTTTCGACCAGCCCCGCGCCGGCGAGCGAGTTCGCGGCCGGCGTCAAGGAATTCCGCAATCGCAACTACAACGCGGCGCTGGCCGCGTTCGGCAAGGCGGCCGCCGCCGGCCATGCGCCGGCGCAGAACTATCTCGGCTACATGTATCGCCACGGCTTCGGCGTGACGCAAGACTTCGCGCGCGCGCTCACCTGGTATCAGAAGGCCGCCGCGCAGAACCATCCCGGCGCGCTCAACAACATCGGCTACATGTACCGGCATGGCCTCGGCGTGAGCCGCGACTACGCCGAAGCGAGGACCTGGTTCAAGCGCGCGGCCGAGCGCGGCGATGCGGCCGGGCAATACAATCTCGGCCAGATGCTCGCCGACGGCGTCGGCGCGGCGCCCGACTATCACGAAGCGGTCAAGTGGTACCGCGGCGCCGCCGGACGACCGGTGGCCGGCGAGGTTCGCGCCAGCTCGATCTTGGCCTTGGCGATGTCGAGCAGACGACGCGTCTCCGCGAGGATGACGGAATCCGGCTCGAGCTTTTCCGCCGCCGCGAGGAAGCGTTCGGCATCGCGGATCTCGCCGCGCGCGATCAGATCGCGCGCACGGGTGACGAGCGTGTAGGCGATCTGCCGCGCGCTTTCCGCGGCGTCCTGCGCGGGAATGGGTGCCGTCCGTTCGGTGGGCCTAGCCAGGCTGCGCTCGCTCGACAGCTTGATGCCGCCGTTCCAGACCGCGTGCCAGAGATCGAGCGAATAGGCTGCGCCGGCACCGGCAATGCCGCCGAGCACTATGCCGACAAGGCGCTGCATCCAGACGCGCCCCGTCGAGGCAGACGACGCGGAATCGTCGTGCATCGCGTCCCAATCGTCGTTGCGCATGCCGCGTCCCCCGGGAATGACGCCGGACCGTGGCGCACTCGCCCCGCCCCTAAAAGATTGCGAAAGACTATTACGAAACATCGACTCTGAGAAGATTAGTAATTCTACATTAACTACGAATTCCAGATCGCCTTAAGGCTTAGGCCTATTTGAGGATCCCTCCAAGAATACCACGGATGATGGCACGCCCGACCTGGGAACCGACCGCCCGGGCGGCGCTTTTGGCCATGGCCTCGCCGATGGTTTCGCGCCGCGATTGCCGCCCGCCGGTGCCGAAAATTCCGCCCAGGACACCCCCTATGCCGCCCTCTTCGCGCTGCAGCACGGGTGGCCGGCGGGGCGGTTCGGAGGGTGTCGGGGCCGAGCCCCGCGCGGGACCGGGCTTGAAGACCGGGGGCGTGTCCTCGACCGGAGGCGCAGCCGGCGGTTGCCCGGCCGGCGGGCCTTCCTTGACCCTCGCGCCGGCGCGGCCGGTCAGGATTTCGTGGGCACTCTCGCGGTCCACGGCCTGACCGTAGGTCTCGGCGAGGCCGCTCGCGGCGATCGCGGCCTTGCGCTCCTCGTCGGTGATCACATCGAGCCGCGTCTCGGGCGGACGCACGAGCGCGCGCTCGACCGGCGTCGGCGTGCCCTTCTCGTCGAGGGTCGAGATCAGCGCCTCGCCCACGCCGAGCTCACCGATCGCCTTCTCGACGTCGAGCTTGGGATTGAGGCGGAAGGTCTCGGCCGCCGCGCGCACCGCCTTCTGGTCGCGCACTGTGAACGCGCGCAGCGCGTGCTGCACGCGGTTGCCGAGCTGGCCCAGCACGATGTCGGGAACGTCGAGCGGGTTCTGCGTGACGTAGAACACGCCGACGCCCTTGGAGCGGATGAGGCGCGTGACCTGCTCGATCTTCTCCAACAGCGGCTTTGGCGCGTCGTTGAACAGGAGATGCGCCTCGTCGAAGAAGAACAGGAGCTTCGGCTGCTCGGGGTCGCCGACTTCGGGCAGCTGCTCCCAGAGCTCGGAGAGCAGCCACAGCAGCACGGTGGAATAGAGCTTGGGCTTGTTGACGAGCCGCTCGGCGGCAAGGACGTTGACGGCGCCCCGCCCTTGCGTGTCGGTGCGCATCAGATCGGCGAGCTGCACGACCGGCTCGCCGAAGAATTTCTCGGCGCCCTCCTGCTCGAGCACGAGCAGGCCGCGCTGGATCGCCGCCAGCGAGGCCGGCGCGATCTTTCCGTAGTGGCGCTCGACGTCGTCGCGCTTTTCATCGAGGAAGGCGAGCAGCGCCTGCAGGTCCTTCAGATCGAGGAGCAGCAGCCCGTTGTCGTCGGCGACCTTGAAGGCAAGATAGAGCACCGCCTCCTGCACGTCGGAGAGGCCGAGCAGCCGCGCCAGCAACAGCGGGCCGAGCTCGGAGATGGTGGCGCGCAGCGGCAGGCCGCGCTCGCCATAAACATCCCAGAACACGACCGGCGCCGCGCGATAGGCGAAGCCGGACATGCCGAGCGTCGCGGCGCGCTCGGCGATCTTGGGATTGGGCGCGCCGGGACGCGCGAGGCCCGCGAGATCGCCCTTCACGTCGGCGACGAAGCACGGAACGCCCTGGCGCGACATCTGCTCGGCGATCACGCGCAGGGTCACGGTCTTGCCGGTCCCCGTGGCGCCGGCGATCAGGCCGTGGCGGTTGGCCATGCGCGGCAGCAGATGAACCGGCGCCTCCCCTGCCTTGCCTAGAAGGATCGCGTCAGCCATGCCCCGGCCTCCCTGTTCGGGGCGGCTAAATAGCAGCGGCGGCGGCGGCTGCAAAGCGGGCAGGTGAAATCCAATCCGCGCGCGGCCGCGTAGACGCCATTGCGCCTCGAACGGAGCCCGCCATGCCCGACGCCATCGCTCTCGACCTCCGCGCCCGCCGCGAAGCGCTGATCCGCGCCCATACCGAGGCCGAGAACCGCCACGACGTGGAGGCGACGCTCGAGACCTTCCGCAACCCGCGCTTCGAGGTGGTGCCGCTCGGCGAGCCCATCGACGGCGCCGCCACGGTCCGCGATCTCCTGAAGGGGCTGTTCGATGGCTTTCCCGATTTCCGCGCCGAGATCGACCGGCTGCATCACAGCGACAACGCCGTGGCGGTCGAGCTGCGCATGACCGGTACGCATCGCGGCCCGTGGGCCGGCATTCCGCCGACAGGACGCAAGATCGACGTGCCGGCGTTGAGCCTCTTCAAGTTCGACGGCGACCAGCTCGATTGCGAGAAGGTCTATTTCGACATGGCGACGCTGATGCGCCAGCTCGGCGCCTTGTGACCCGCACGCCGAGCTTGCGCGCTCATTCCGCCGGCGTCCGGTCCCGCGCGGGCGCGCCGGGCGGCTCGCGCCGGCCCAGCGGGTAATCGGCGGCATCATCGCGGAACGGCTGGATCAGCATGCGGTCGAGCCATTGCTCGCGCGGCGCCCGGAACTGGCCGATGCCGATCGTCATCGCTTCGTGGCCGGCCTCGGGCTGAGCGCGATAGGTGCCGAAGAGCCGGTCCCACCAGGGCGCGTTGAAGCCGAAATTGCTGTTGGTCTCGCGCGGCACGATCGAATGGTGGACCCGATGCATGTCCGGGGTCACGACGATCCACCGCAGCACGCGGTCGAGCCGCGCGGGAAGACGTACATTGCCGTGGTTGAACATCGAGGTGGCATTGAGCAGCACCTCGAAGACCAGCACCGCCGCCGCCGGCGCGCCCAGCGCGGCGACGGCCGCGAGCTTGATCAGCGTGGAGAGCAGGATTTCCAGCGGATGGAAGCGCGCGCCCGTCGTGACGTCGAAATCGAGATCGGCGTGATGCATCCGGTGGAGACGCCACAGGGCCGGGACGGCGTGGAACAGCACGTGCTGGAGATAGATCACGAGGTCCAGCGCCAGCACCGCGATCGCCAGCGCGAGCCAGGGCGGAAGCTGGATGGCGTTCAAGAGGCCCCAGCCGCGCTGCTCGCCGACGAGCGCCAGCGCCACCGCCGCGGTCGGGAACAGCACGCGGACGAGCGCCGTGTTGAGCGCGCTCAGCGCGATGTTGCTCGGCCAGCGCTGCCACCGGCTGAGGCTGAGCCGCCGGCGCGGCGCCAGCAACTCCCAGGCTGCCATCAGCGCGAAGACGCCGAGGAAGGCTCCGAGCCGGATCAACGGTTCGTTCGACAGCAGCATGGGGTTCACAACCCACAATTCGGAAGCGAGACCTTGACGACACCGTCTCGACGACGCAATATCATTCAAGCGAATGATTGAATGATATTGCAAGAGAAGGCCGACGTGTCAAGCGCGCCTCCGAAGCAGGCTCTGTTTGCCCAATTCGCGACCGTCGCGAAGGCGCTGGCGCATGCGCACCGGCTCGAGCTCCTCGAG
>SBBV01000480.1 GCA_005240015.1 Candidatus Odyssella thessalonicensis
CTACTGCGCGGCCCAAGCGCCGCGTCGGCTGGGAGGCGCAGACCCTCGGCCAGGCGCTTAATGAGCGACGCATTCGCCTCGGCGTCGCGGTGGCGCGGATGGATCAGGAACAGCGTCTTGCCGAGGTGGCGGCTGGCCGTCAGGTGCTCGACCTCCCACCAGATCCCGTCGGTGCTGTCGATGCAGATCACGATCACCGAGGATGTGCGCGCGAGATCGGCCGCCGCCTGCTGCCAGGTCTTGTCCTCGAAATAGCCGCGCGCGGCGCCGTAGGGCGGGCGCTTGTCCTCGGGATTGCCGAGCGCCACGACCGGGCCGTAGCTGGTCGCCTCGTCCACCAGCATGCGGTCGAGATTGCTTTGCCGGTGTCCGAGTTCCAGCAGCCTCGCGACGAGCGGCAGGCGCGGCGGCTTGAGCGGAACCTGGTCGTCGCCGAACGCGCGCAGGAACAGAACCGGTGTCCGCTCGTCCGCGCGCTGCATGTGGTCCAGCGAGACGCTCACGAGGCGCCGGACCAGGGCGCGGGCTCCGGCGCCGAGCGCGAGCAGCACGGTCACCACCAAGGCGGCGGCGCCGCCGATAAGCAGCACGCGGTTTGTGAGCGCGACGCACGCTTGGGTTGGCGGGCTGCCGACGCAGATGTCGTTGAGAACCACGCCGACGAATCTCAGCCAGCTGAGATCCGTGTCCTTGCCGGTCGGAATGACGATCACGAGGGCGAGCACGAGGGCGCTCGAGAGAAGCAGGGCGGCAAGGATCGCGAGCACGAAAGCGGCGGCAAAGCGCAGCCGGGGGCGCCGCACGAATTCGAATGTCGAAGGCAGGCTCCAGAAGCCGATCAGGAACCGGCTGGCGAAGGTGGTGCCGGGCGACGGCTCGGACATCGCCTTGCGCTCGGCGCGCGGGGCCGCCAGCAGCGCCAAAGCGCCGCGGAAGATCACCCAGGAGTAGTGAAACGGGATGAATGCGCAGACGGCGAGGGACGCGAGCAACAGCGCGCCCTGCACCGGGAGCTCGCGGATGACGTGCACCGTGCCGCCGAGCGCATCCGCCAGAAACTGCAGCGTCCAGATGAGCGGGACGATGGAGACGATGGCGAGCAGCAGCCAGCAGACGCCGCCTGCGATCGTGCAGCGCCGGGTGGCAAGATCGAGGAAGAACACGCCGATGGCCACGACGGCAAGGACGCCGAGCGACAGCGCGAAGCCGGCCAATTGGCGGGTCGGGGGGTCTGGATTGGAGCCGTGGATGGCCGCGATGATGCCCAAGGCAAGGGCGAAGACCGCGAACACGCTGACAAAGGTGATCCAGAACTGCTTGTAGATCGTGCTCATCAGAATGAGCGGGTAGATCCGCCGCAGGCGACGCTCTTGCGGATCAAGCAGCCCTTCGGCCGCAGCCGATTGCTGATGCATAGCCCCCCTGCCTGGTCGTAAGGCGCCATTCCGGCGGCCTTCGACGCTCCCCGCCGCATTCATAGCACCGCGCGCGACGCGCAAAAAAGGGGCGCGGTCCTGAGTGAGATCGCGCCCCAAGTGGGCTCGGGAGGAGCAACGAGCCGGAGCTCGTTAGGGGCGTCCGCCCCTCAGGTCGTGACGCCGAGGTTGGTGCCAACACCGCCGTAGCGCTGCATCGCCGCGGTCTCCCGGTTCAACGAGGGGAGCAAGGAACGGATGAGATCGCGGGCGATGTCGTGGCGCTGGGCCGCACCGGCCTCGGCCGTCACGAGGTGGATCGCCGTCATGCCGAGTTCGACGGCGAAATCCCAGAGATAGGAGTGGCGCCGGCTCTCGTGCACGGCGCTGGCCACGTTCTCGGCGTGGCCGACATAAAGTGCCAGCCAGCTCTGCGCGAGCGGGCCGCGCGGCTTGGCGAAGATGTAGATGCCGCGCTTCGCGGGGACCGCGAGGCCGAGCGGATAGATCTCGGCCGTGTAGCGCGTGCCGCTGACGCCGGTCCAGCGCGCGCTGCCGCCCGAGAGCGCGGGCGCGCGCGGCGGATCCTGTTTCGCTACGCCGGTATCGAGATCAAGCGGCATTCTTGGATCACGAACTCCTTTCGCCTAGCTGCAGCCACTCGTGGCGCCGCAGGTGTTGCATTTCAGGCACGTTCCGTTGCGCACGAGCGTGAAGTTGCCGCACTCGCCGCACGCATCGCCTTCGTAGCCCTTCATGCGCGCCTCGCGGGCCTTGTCGGCACGCTCGTCCATCGCCGCCAGCACGGCGGTCGAAATCGCGGCCATCGCCGCGCGCGTACCATCGGTCATCGCGGCTTCGGCATGGATGTGGACCTGCGCGCCGCCATTGGCGTGCACGTGGAGCGCAGCGCCGCCGCTGTCGGGCTGATGCGCGTGCGCTTCGAGCGCCTGGCCGTAGCCATTGCCGTTGCCGTTCGGCGATTTGAAGCGGTTGCGGGTGAAGCCGCGGCTCACCACGCGCTCCATCTGCTCCATGACGTTCTGCGCGGCCGCCACGGCCGGCGGGTTGACGGGGAGCGCGCTCTCCTCGGCGCCGCGGCCCATGCTGTCGGGCCTGACGTCGTGCGGGGCGGCGTGCGCCAGATCCTCGCGCGAGAGGTAGGAGATCGCGAGCTCGCGGAAGATGTAGTCGAGCACCGAGGTCGCCATCTTCACCGAGTCGTTGCCCTCGACGAGGCCCGAGGGCTCGAAGCGCGTGAACGTGAACGCGTCGACGAACTCGTCGAGCGGCACGCCGTATTGCAGGCCGATCGAGATCGCGATCGCGAAGTTGTTCATCAGCGAGCGGAAGGCGGCGCCTTCCTTATGCATGTCGATGAAGATCTCGCCGAGCGTGCCGTCCTGATACTCGCCGGTGTGGAGATAGACCTTGTGGCCGCCGACTACGGCCTTCTGGATGTAGCCCTTGCGGCGGCCCGGCAGGCGCAGGCGCTGCGAGCGGGCGACGGCCTGCGCCGCGCGCTCGGCGACGATCGCCGCGCGCTCGGCCGCCGGCGCCTTGATCACGGCGGCGACGGTCTCGGCCTGTTCGTCGACGTCCTCGATGTCGTCGAACACGGTGGCCGAGAGCGGCTGCGAGAGCTTGGAGCCGTCGCGGTAGAGCGCGTTGGCCTTCAGGCCCAGCCTCCACGACATTTCGTAGGCGCGCTGGCAATCCTCGACCGTCGCCTCGTTGGGCATGTTGATGGTCTTGGAGATGGCGCCCGAGACGAAGGGCTGCGCCGCCGCCAGCATCCGGATGTGGCTCTCCCAGGAGAGGAAGCGTTTGCCGTTCTTGCCGCACGGGCTCGCGCAGTCGAACACGGGAAGATGCTCGTCCTTCAAGCCGGGGGCGCCCTCGAGCGTCATCGCGCCGGTGACGAACACATTCGCGGTCTCGATCGCCGTCTTCTCGAAGCCGAGCTCGGCCAGGAGGTCGAAGCCGGGCGCATCGAGCTTGGCCGCGTCGAGGCCGAGCTGCTCGGTGCAGAATTCCTCGCCGAGTGTGTGCTTGTTGAACACGAAGCGGATGTCGAAGGCACTCGGGAGCGCCGCCTCGACCTTCTCCAGCGCCTCTTCGGTGAAGCCGCGCAGCTTCAGCGCGGTGTGGTTGATGCCGGGGGCACCCGCTAACGTCCCGTGCCCCACTGCGTAGCGGACGATCGCCTCGATCGCGTCTGCGCCGTAGCCCAGCGTCGACAACGCCAGCGGCACCATCTGGTTGATGATCTTGAAGTAGCCGCCGCCGGCCAGCTTCTTGAACTTGACCAGCGCGAAATCGGGCTCGATGCCCGTCGTGTCGCAATCCATCACCAGGCCGATCGTGCCGGTGGGCGCGATCACGGTCGCCTGCGCGTTGCGGAAGCCGTTGAGGCTCCCTTTCTCGATCACGCGGTCCCAGGCGGCAACGGCGGCATTGACCAGCGCCTGATCGGGGCAGGCGGCCTGGTCGAGCGGCACCGGCGGCATCGAGAGTCCCTCGTAGCCGTCCTTGATGCCGTAGGCGGCGCGCTGATGGTTGCGCATCACGCGCAGCATCGCGTCGCGGTTCTCGGCATGGCCGAGGAAGGGGCCGAGCTCTTCGGCCATCTCGGCCGAGGTCTCGTAGGCGATGCCGGTCATGAGCGCCGTCATGGCGGCGCAGAGCGCGCGGCCGGCGGCGCTGTCGTAGGGAATGCCGGAGGCCATGAGATAGCCGCCGATATTCGCGTAGCCCAGGCCCAGCGTGCGGAACTTGTAGGACAGCTCGGCGATCCTGGCGGAGGGGAACTGCGCCATCATCACCGAGATCTCGAGCACGATGGTCCAGAGCCGCACCGCATGCTCGAACGCCGGCACGTCGAAGCTGCCCGAGTCGTTGGCGGCGCCGAGCTCGGCGCTGCCGATGCCCGAGCCGGGCCGGCGGAACGCCATCAGGTTGAGCGAGGCGAGATTGCACGCCGTGTCGTCCAAGAACATGTACTCGGAGCACGGGTTCGAGGCGTTGATGCGCCCACTGTTGGGGCAGGTGTGCCACTCGTTGATCGTGGTGTCGAACTGGATGCCGGGATCGGCCGAATGCCACGCCGCCTCGGCGATCTTGTGCCAGAGCTGACGGGCCTTGCGCGTCTTCGTCTTGGCGGAGGTGCGGTGGCGCAGGATCCAGTCGCCGTCCTTCTCGACCGCCCCGAGGAAGTCGTTGTTGACGCGCACCGTGTTGTTCGAGTTCTGGCCCGAGACGGTGAGGTAGGCGTCGCCGTCCCAATCCGTGTCGTAAACCTCGAACTTCAAGGCGCGCGTGCCCTGTTTGCCGAGCTGGAGCACGCGCTGGATGTAGTTCTCGGGGATGAAGGCCTGGCGCGCGGCGCGGATCGCCTTCCTGAGCGCGGGGTTCACCTTGGGATCGAACGGATCGGCGCCATCGAAGCCCGATGCGGCGGCGAGGATCGCATTCAGATGCTTCTCGGCGGA
>SBBV01000513.1 GCA_005240015.1 Candidatus Odyssella thessalonicensis
CTCAACGCGCTGGCGGCGCCGCGCTTCTTCTTGCCGGCGGCGTCGGCGCTCTCGCCCGGCGGCTCGGCCGGCGGCAGCGTCTTGCTGGAGGGCTCCTCGGTCATGGCGCGCGCCCGTTCCGGGCGGCCGCGCGATAGGGATGGGGCACGCCGAGGCGCCTGAGGATGCGGACCTCGTGCCCTTCCATGATGCGGGCCGCATGCGCGCGCTCGTGATCGAAGCCGAGGAGATGCAGCGTGCCGTGCACGAGCATGTGCGCCGCGTGGCTGGCGATGCGCTTCCCTTCGGCCTTGGCCTCGCGCCGGATCGTGCGATAGGCGAGCACGACGTCACCGAGCAGCACCGGCTTTTCCTTGGCGCCGTTTTCGCGCTCCAACGGGAACGAGAGCACGTTGGTGGGCTTGTCCTTGCCGCGATGGGCGCGGTTCAAGCGGCGGATGAACGGATCGTCGGCGAGTACCACGCCGACCTCGGCGGGGCGGCGCAAGCCCACGCGCGGGTCGTCGAGCACTGCGCCGACCACGCGCGCGGCGAAGCGCTCGGCGCGCGGCAACGCCTCCGCCCAGGCGGCACAACGCAGTGCCACGCTGACACGTCTGGCCGCCATCAGGCCCGCCCGCGCTTCTTCTGCGCCGTGGGAAGCAGATTGAGCTCGGCCTGGCGGCCGTCGCGCTCGTCGTAGGCGCGCGCGATACGGGCCACGAGCTCGTGGCGCACGACGTCGGCATGGCCGAAATGGATGAACGCGACGCCCTGCATGCCTTCCAAGATCTCGACCGCGTCGCGCAGGCCCGAGGTGACGCCGACCGGCAGGTCGATCTGCGTCAGGTCGCCGGTGACCACCATGCGCGAGTTCTCGCCCATGCGCGTCAGCAGCATCTTCATCTGCATCGGCGTGGTGTTCTGGGCCTCGTCGACGATGATGTAGGCGTTGGCGAGCGTGCGCCCGCGCATGAAGGCGAGCGGCGCCACCTCGATCTCGCCGGTCTCGAGGCGCTTGGTCACCTGATCGCCCGGCAGCATGTCGTAGAGCGCGTCGTAGAGCGGGCGCAGATAGGGATCGACCTTCTCGCGGATGTCGCCGGGCAGGAAGCCGAGCCGCTCGCCGGCCTCGACCGCCGGGCGCGAGAGGATGATGCGCTCGACCTGCCCCGCCTGCAGCATGGTGACGGCCATGGCCACCGCGAGATAGCTCTTGCCAGTGCCGGCCGGCCCCAGCGCCACCACGAGCTCGTACGCCTTGAGCGCGCGGATGTAGTTCGCCTGGTTGGGCGTGCGCGGCACGATCTGGCGCTTGCGCGTCCCGATCACGAGGTCGCCACTATGGCGATCGCCGCGCCGCTCGGCCGGCGCCGCCTGATCGGGGCTCGCGACGTGCTGCTGCGCGAAGCGGACCTCGGCGTCGACGTCACCATCGTCGCCAAGGGCAATCGTCTCACGATCGCCGGCACCGACGACAAGCGCGAAGCCGCGCGCGTGGCGCTCTCGCAGCTCTACACGCGCCTCAAGCGCGGCCGCGAGATCGAGCGCGCCGACGTCGACGCCGAGGTCCGCTTCGCGCTTGTCGTCGGTGCCGGCGATCGTGAGACGATTGCCCTTGGCGACGATGGTGACGTCGAGCGCCTTCTCGATTCGCGCCAGATGCTCGTCGTGCGCGCCACAGAGCAGGCGCACGAGCGCATTGTCTTCGAACTCGAGCGATAGGGCGGTGGCGCCGGCAGCGGTGGGCAGCGCACTCACGCGGCGGCGTCCTCCTTAAAGGCGGGCGCGGCGAGACGGCCGGAGAGCGAGTTGACCGTGGCCGCGCGCACCACGACGTCGGCGATGCGGCCGATGCTGGCGGCGGGCGCATCGAGATGGACCGGCTGCAGCCACGGGCTGCGGCCGACGAGTTGGCCTTGGTGGCGCCCTGGCTTCTCGAGCAGCACCGGGATCACGGCGCCGACCTTGCTGCGGTTGAAGCGAAGCTGCTGCTCCCACAGCAGGTCCTGCAAGCGGTGCAGCCGCTCGGTCTTGACCTCTTCGGGCACCTGGTCCTCCGCCAGCGCCGCCGGCGTTCCTGGACGCGGACTGTATTTGAACGAGAAGGCCTGGGCGTAGTTCACGCGCTTCACGAGATCGAGCGTGGCCTTGAAATCGGCCTCGGTCTCGCCCGGGAAGCCCACGATGAAATCGGAGGAGAGCGCCAGCGCCGGTTGCGCGCGGCGCATGCGCTCGACGAGCGCCAGATAATCGGCGGCGCGGTGGCCGCGGTTCATCGCCGCGAGAATACGGTCCGAACCCGACTGCAGGGGAAGATGCAGGTACGGCATCAGCGCCGGCATCTCGGCATGCGCGGCGATCAGCGCGTCGTCCATGTCGCGCGGATGCGAGGTCGTGTAGCGGATGCGCGCGAGGCGCGGTATCTCGGCGAGCGCGCGGATGAGGCGCGCGAGGCCCCAGCGCTCGCCGTCGAGCCCGGTTCCGCGATAGGCGTTGACGTTCTGGCCGAGCAGCGTGATTTCGACCGAGCCCTGCGCGACGAGCTTCCTCGCCTCGGCGATGATCTGGGCGGCGGGGCGCGAGAATTCGGCGCCGCGCGTGTAGGGCACCACGCAGAAGGTGCAGAACTTGTCGCAACCTTCCTGCACGGTGAGGAATGCGCTCGGCCCCTGCGGCGCCGAGGCCTCGGGCAGCTCGTCGAACTTCGCCTCGACCGGGAAGTCCGTCGCGACCACGCCGCTGGAGCGGTCGCCCGCGCGCGCGGCGCGCGCCACCATCTCGGGCAGGCGGTGATAGGTCTGCGGCCCCAGCACGATGTCGACGAAGGGCGCGCGCACGCGCATCTCCTCGCCCTCGGCCTGCGCCACGCAGCCGGCGACGGCGATCACGGTCTGGCGTCCCTCGGCGGCGCGGCGCTCGCGGATCTGCCGGATGCGGCCGAGCTCGGAATAGACCTTCTCCGCCGCCTTCTCGCGGATATGGCAGGTGTTGAGGATGACCATATCGGCATCGTCCGGCGCATCCACCGGGGCGTAGCCGAAGGGCGCCAGGACGTCCGCCATCCGGGCGGAGTCGTAGGCGTTCATCTGGCAGCCGTAGGTCTTGATAAAAAGCTTCTTTTTCAATGCCTTACATGCGCCTCGCGGCGCCGCCCAAAGGAATGCTCGGGCGATTTTCGCGCGCCGCCGAGCCGCCCACCAAGCATGGATATAGGGATGCTTTGCGTCAACTTCGCGATCTAGGCCGGATGCGGCGCCGACGCGGCCTCGGCGGCCACCTGCGGCTTGGCGCCGTCGGGGCCCAGCACCGGCTGGGGCCGGCCCGACAACGCGCTCGACACGCCGGCGGCGACCACCGCCTGGCAATGCGCGGCGAGCGCCTTCCGGTCGGCGAAGTCGCGGATCGTGACCGGCTTGTGGAACTCGAGCACCACGGTCGAGCGGCCGAGGCCGACGATGCCCCAGAGATGCGAGAACATGTCCATGTCGCCGTACCAGGCGAAGAACGGGCGGAAGTGGCGGCCCATCGGAATGCCGTCGAGCCGCGTGTAGGCGATCGAGACGGGCTGCACCGTCACCGGCTTGCCGTCCGCGTCGATCTCGGCCGTAGCGAACAGCGAGGAGCGGAACGGCAGCACGCGGTTGCCGTCGCTCGTCGTCCCCTCGGCGAAGAAGATGAGCCGCTCGCCCTTCTGGAAGCGGCGCTTCATCTCCTCGGCCTGCTGGCGCGCGAAGCGGGCGCGGCGGTCGACGAACACGGTGCGCGAGAGCTTGGCGCAGATGCCGAACAGCGGCCATTTCGCCACTTCGGCCTTGGCGACGAAGCAGCCGCGGATGTGCGCGCCGATGATCGAGACGTCGGCGTAGGAGGCGTGATTGCTGACGAACAGCACCGCGCCGTCCTTCACCTGCTGGCCCTTCACCGTCACCTTCGCGTCGAGCAGCCAGATCACGACGCGATGGACGAACAGCGGCAGGCGCTCGGCGAGCCGCGAATGCAGCAGCAGCGCCACCGCCTGGATCGGGATCATGAGGAAGATCCAGCCGACGTAGAGCGAGAGGCGCACGAACGAGCGCACCGGCGCGTTGTAGATCATCGCCTCAGGCCTCCGCCTGAATGCCGCGCGTGTAGTGGCGGTAGTATCTTTCGCTCACCTTGCGCATATCCACGTAGACGAGGACGTCGACGGTGTTGAAATCATAGTCGATGACGGCGCCGTCGCCGACCACGCCGCCCAGGCGCAGATAGCCCTTGATCATCGGCGGCAGGTCGCGCATCGCCGCCTTGGCGTCGATCGCCTCCTTGGCCATGAGATTCATCCCGACATGGCGCGCCGGCAATGCGACCGGCCGAAGCAGCGGCGGCGCCAAGTGATGGTGGTAGAGATAGGAGAGCGGCACTGCCATGGCGGCGGGATCGGTGCCGTGGAGACTGGCGCAGCCGAACAGGATGTCGATGCGGTGCGCGAGCACATAGGCGGTGACGCCCTTCCACAGGAGCTGCATCGCCGCGCGCGTCCGGTGCGCGGCATCGACGCAGGAGCGCCCCATCTCGAGGATTTCGCCGTGGTGATCGATGATCGGGCGGATGTCGTATTCCGACGAGGAGTAGAAGCGCCCGACGCGCGCGGCGCCGCGCCGGCGCAGCATCCGATAGGTGCCGACGACGGCCTCGGGCCCGGTGCCGAGCGCGGTGTCGATGACGAGCAGGTGATCGCAGTAAGGATCGAACTCGTCGACGTCGCGCTGCTTGGCGACGATGCCCGGCGTGGCGCGCGCCTGCATCTCGTCGAAGAACACACGGTAGCGCAGCGCCAGCGCCGCATCCACCTCGTCCCAGGTTTCGGCGAGCCGCACCTGGAGCGGGCCGGCGCGCTCGTCGACGAGGCGGTTCTCCGGCGCCGGCGTCGGTGCCAGATGCCCGCGCCGGCGGCGGCGCGGGCGCAGCTTGCCCTGTTTGAGCTTCCGCTTGCGGATCTGGCGGATCGGCGCCACGGAGAGGCGCTGCGCCTGCCGCAGCAGGCGCATCATGCCGGCGCGCCAGCCGCGCCGGCGGCGCCTACGCCTTCGAACGGGTCCGCCGGCCATAGAGCTCGAGTCTGTGTCCCACCAGCTCGAAGCCGAGCTCGGATGCGACGCGCTGCTGGATGCGCTCGATCTCTTCGTTCTTGAACTCCACGACCTCGCCGGTCTGGACGTCGATGAGATGGTCGTGGTGCTCCGACGGCGCTTCTTCGTAGCGCGCGCGCCCGTCGCCGAAATCGTGGCGTTCGAGGATGCTCGCCTCCTCGAACAGGCGCACGGTGCGGTAGACCGTGGCGATGCTGATGTGCGGGTCGATCGCCGAGGCGCGGCGATAGACCTGGTCGACATCCGGATGGTCGACCGCCTCCGACAGGACGCGCGCGATCACGCGGCGCTGGTCGGTCATGCGCAGGCCCTTTTCGATGCACAGTTTCTCGAGCCGGTCGAGCGTGGGTGCTGCGGGCTTGCGCGGGGGCCGGGCTTCTTCCTTGACGATGCGGCGCGTCGGCATGGGCGCAAGAATAATCTCCTGCGGGCCGCGGGGCCAGCAGGATCGGCCGTGGATGTCCGAGCGCTACCGCTTCCGGCGGCGGCCGCCCTTGGCGCCGAGTCCGATCTTGCGCGCGAGCTCGCTGCGCTTGGCGGCGTAGTTGGGCGCCACCATCGGATACTCGGGCGGCAGGTCCCATTTCTCGCGATACTGCTCCGGCGTCATGCTGTAGGCGGTCATGAGGTGCCGCTTCAGCATCTTGAGCTTCTTGCCGTCTTCGAGACAGACGATGTAGTCGGGCGTCACCGACTTCTTGATCGGCACCGCGGGCCGCGGCTTCTCGGGCTCGGCGTGGCCGGGGTGCGATTGCGCGCGCAGCGCGGCATGGGTCTGCTCGATGAGCCGCGGCAGGTCGCCCACCGCGACCGTGTTGTGCGAGACGAAGGAGGCGACGATCTGGACGGTCTGGGCCAGGAGATCGGGCTTGGTTTCGCTGTCCGCCATGGCTTCTTTCCCGGATTCCTTTTCCTGATTGACGGATGCCGACCCCTAATATTCGTAATAATTCGCAGCGTTACGGCATCGGGCAAGGTACATAATTGCCTTCATTGGCGAACGCAAGCATAGAAATGAGATCGAGGATTTATTTACCAAGTGATGTTTTGGACTGGCTTTTAGCTTTGCGTTACAGCGATTTCGTCAAGACCAGCGCGTCGCGCCGCTGCCCGCCGGGGTGGGCGCGGTAGTAGCCCGGGCGCCGTCCCGTTTCGGCGAAACCGAGCGCGGCATAGAACACGCGCGCGTCTTCGTTTTCGGCGGCGACCTCGAGCATGAGGCGCTGGGCGCCCGACCCGCGCACGTGGGCTTCGCAGCGCGCAAGCAGCGCCCGCCCGATGCCGGCGCGCCGATGCTCTGGGAGCACGCCGATCGCGACGAGATCCACCGCCTCGCCGGCAGGGAGGCAGGTGGCGAAGCCGACGGGATCCGGCGCCAGCGCCAGTGCGGCGAACGCGCCCGGCAGCGCCAGGACCCGCGCCACCCACGCCTCGCTCCACCCCTCGCCGCCTTCCGGCACGTCGGCGCCCACCGTCGCGGCATGCAGCGCCGCCAGAACCGCCGCGTGGACCGGGCCGGCGTCGATGATCGTCGGCGCGCTCACGGCACCTTGCCGCGCCGCTTGCCCTGCAGCGCGAGCGGCGTTGCCTCGGGTGCCCTCATATAGAGCGGCGCGGGCGGCGGCAGCGGCGCGCCTGCGCGGCGCGCCGCCGCGAGCAGCTCCGCGCCCAGCGCGGCAACGGCGGTCGCATCGGGGGGCGCCGCCTCCGCGGCCCAGGCGATGTCGCGCGCGGAACCGGCGAGCACCGACTTCACGAGCGCGGCGCCATCACCGGCGACGTAGAGGGGGCCGGTCGGCAGCCGAACGGCGATTTCCGCGGCACCGGCCACTAAGCCCGGGGCGAGCGGCAGACGGTTTTCATCGAAGCACTGGAGATAGACATCGCCCCGTTTCGTATCGATCGCGACGGCGATCGAGCGCCGGACTCGCGCCGCTGCAGGGATGCCGGCGGCGATCGCGGCGAAGGCGGAAACGCCGATCGCGGGAATGCGCGCGGCCAGCGCAATGCCGCGCGCCGCGGCCAAGCCGATGCGCAGGCCCGTGAAGGCGCCCGGACCGGCCGTGACCGCGACCGCATCGAGCGCGTGGTAGCCCGTGCCTTGCATCACGCGCTCGATCATCGGCATCAGTGCCTCGGCGTGGCCGCGCTCCATGCGGGCGCGCTCGGACGCCGCGATGGCGCCGTCGCGCCAGAGCGCAGCCGAACAGGCCGCGGCCGAGGTGTCGATGCCGAGCACGCTCACCATGGGCGCTGCAACGCCTGCGTGCTATGGGGAGCGCCATGAGCCTCGTCGAGATCGCGCCGCCCGAATACGATGTCGTGCTCGCCATCGCTCATGCGACGCCGCGCAACTTCACCGGCAAGCCGGTCTATGCGCGCGCCGGCTGCTATCTGCACCCCGCGGCGGCGGAGAAGTTGAAGCTCGCGATCGCGATCGCGCGCCCGTTCGGCTTGAAGCTCAAGATCTTCGACGCGTTCCGGCCGAGCGAGGCGCACTTGGTTTTGTGGCGGGCACGGCCCGATCCCAACTTCCTCGCCGATCCCAGGAAAGGCTCGCCGCACTCGCGCGGCGTCGCGGTCGACCTGACTCTCGTCGACGGTGCCGGCCGCGCACTCGACATGGGCACCGGCTTCGACGCGTTCACGCCGCTCTCCCATCACGGCGTCACCGACGGCGTCGGCGTCGAGGCGCAGCGCAATCGGCTCGTGCTGCTCGGCATCATGACCTCGGCCGGCTGGGACTTCTATCGGAACGAGTGGTGGCACTATCAGCTCTTCAACGCGCGCGAATATCCGCTGCTTTCGGACAAGGACCTGCCGAAGCCGATGATGAAGTGATAGCACGAGCGTGGGCGCGCGCACCCCTCCATCGCTGGCTGATGCCTGCCCCTACGGCGCTCAATGCTTCCCGCGATGAACGGGGTTGCCGCAGCCGTCGCGCACGGGTGCGAGCACGCCGCCCGCGGCTTTGCGGATGCGCATCGCGGAGCGCTTCGCGCGCTCGACAATGCCGGCGACGTCGTAGCCGACGAGCTGGCCTTTCCGCTTCACGATGCGGCCATCGACCATGACCGTATCGACATTCGCCGGCGTCGCCGATTGCACCACCGTCGATTCGATATTGGCGAGCGGCGCGATGTTCACGTCATTGGTGCGGATCAGGATGATGTCGGCGCGCTTGCCCGGCGTGAGCGAGCCAGTGACATCGGCGAGGCCGAGCGCCTTGGCGCCATTGATCGTCGCCATCTCGATCGTCTCGTAGAACCCGAGATAAGGCAGGTTCTCCGATGGCGTGCCCTTCCACGGGATGCACATGTTCCAGGTGAAGCGCATGTTCTCGAACATGTTGGGCGGTGCGATCGACGTGGCGTCGGACGAGAGCGAGACCGAGACGCCCGCGGCACGCGCCTTCATCAGCGCCACACGCGGATCGCCGTGCTCGCCCAAGCGGAACTCGGAATGCGTCGAGAAGCTCAGCGAGGTGCCGGTGCGTGCCATCGCTTCGCGGTCGCTGTCGCTCGCCGCAATGTAGTGGCAGAAGAGGAATTTCGGGCCGAGATAGCCACGCTTCTCGTAATCCGCGGCGTCGTCGGAGTTGGGCTGCGTCTGGCTCGCATGGATGCAGACCGCGAGCCCGCGCTTGAGCATGTCCTGCATCTCGGTGTGGAACACGCGCGCGTCGCTCTGCACCATGCCGCGCAGATTCACGCCGAGATGCACGAGCCCGTCGAGGCGCGGCGTGTCGCCAAACCATTCCTGCTGGACGCGGCCCATGTCCTCGAACTTGTTCACGACGTCGGCCGGCAAGCGGTCGATGTGGCCCATCGAGTAGCGCGCGCGCAGGCCCGAATCGCGGTGCGCCTTCAACTCGGCGTCGACGTGCTGCGGCGAGCGATTGTTGTGCGACCAGTTGTGGACGGTGGTCACGCCGCCGTTCGCGCATTCGGCCAGGCCGAGCAGCACGCTGTTGTAGAAATCCTCGGCGGTGTAGAGCTCCGCGGTCGCCCATTTCGCGGGGAAGTATTCGAAGCCCTCGTCGGAGATGAAGTTGCGGCCGAGCGTGCTCCACATGTGGTAGTGCGAGTCGATGAGGCCCGGCATCACGATCATGTCGGCGGCGTCGATGATCTCGGCGCCGTCCGCCGCGAGGTTCTCGCCCACCTGCGCGATGACGCCGTTCTTCACCAGCACATCGGCCTTGGGCAGCGTGCCGAGCTTGGGATCGACGGTGATGACGCCGCCGTTCTTGATGAGATAGTTGCCGCGAGCCGCTGCAATGCCGTTCGTCATTCCATGAACCTTTCACGTGTCGCACGCGCTCACGGGCGAGCAGCGCAGGGAAACAAAATCGCGCGCGGACGAGGGGTCCGCGCGCGACCGTCGAGAGACGTTATTTCGGCAGATAGTCGTTGGTGACGGCCTTGGCGACGTCGACCTTCGCCGGGATGAGCTTCTGCTCGCGCATGAACTCTTCCTGCGCCGCCCACACCTTCACGTCCTGCCAGCCGAGCCCGTTCTTCTGCGTGTCGGGGCTCTGCGAGATACGCGCGATCTCGGCAATATTGGCTTTGGCCTCGGTCGCGTTGAGCTCGGGACTGTGCTTGCGCATCAGATCCACCGCCGCGGCCTGGTTCTTGATCGCCCAGTCTTGGCCCTTGGCCCAGGCGCGGAGATAGCGCCGCGCGAGCTCGCCCTTGTCCTTCGCGATCTCGCGCTCGTCGGCGACGACGCCGAAGGTGTAGTAGCGCGGCACGCCGTTCTCGTAGAACGCGAAATATCTGTAGGTGGACTTGTCGTCCGCGGCCTTCTTGAGCTGGACGTTGTACATCGCCGGCTCGGACCAGGTGATCGCGTCGCCGAGCGCGTCGATGCGCTTGCTCAACAGCAGCGGCATGGGCGTGAAGCCGACGGTGACGATCTTCACCTTGGAGAGATCGACGCCGTTCTTCTTCAGGCTGTATTCCAGCATCGTCTTGTTGAACGGAATGCCGGTAACGCCGATCGTCTTGCCTTCGAGCTGCTTAAGCGTCGTCACACCCGCATCGGCCGGGATCATGATGCCGGCCGTGCCGAACTGATGGTTGGTCGCGATCGAGATGACGGGCAGGCCGCGGCTCCGCGCGGTGATCACCTCGGTCGAATGCGCGGTGGCGAAATTGGCGCCGCCGCTCGCCACGAGCCGCACGCCGTCGGCCGGCGTCGCCGGCGAGACGAACGAGACGGTGAGCTTCTGTTCTTCGAAGAACTTGCGGTCGACCGCCGCGAAGAGGCCCGCATCCCAGATGCCGGGCTGGGTCAGCAGCGCCACCTTCACCGGCGTGTTCTGCGCCGCGACCGGGCCGATCGCCGCCGCCAGGGCCAGCGCCGTTACGCACGTCGTCATCGTCCGCTGCATGCTGCTCATGGTCTCCCTCCATTCACAAGCGCCGCACTGATGCGATGGCGAAGCTTCTGCCGATTCGAACGGAGGGTCAAGAAAACGCCGCCGGTGACGCCGCGAAGCGGGGATGCTGAATGGGCGCGCGCCCAACGCGCCCGCTATCGCGCGCTGGTGCCGATCTGTTTGGCCCTCATCGTGGCCGCGGCGGGCGACGCGCGGCGCGGGCGCGCGAGGAAGCGCGGGCGGCCATAGACCCAGGGCATGAAGAAGCGCTGCAGCAGGCCGATGAAGGCGAAGAACAGGATGCCGACCGTTCCGAGCACGACGAGCGAGGCAAAGACGCGCGCCGTGTTGATCTGCTGCGTATCCTGCGCCATCAGGTAGCCGAGACCCGCGCTGGCGCCCACCCATTCGCTGATGGTGGCCCCGATGACGGCGAGCGTCGTCGCGACCTTCAAGCCAGCGAAGATGTTGGGCAGCGCCGCCGGCAGCCGGAGCTTCAGGAAGATCTGGAGCCCGTTGGCGTTGAGCGAGCGGAAGAAGTTGATGAGCTCGGACTCCAGCGATTCGAGCCCGGTAACGAAGCTCACCGTGAGCGGGAAGAACGCGACCAGCGCCGTAATGATGATGCGCGGCACGTCGTTGTAGCCAAACCAGATGACGAGAATCGGCGCGATCGCGATCACGGGAATCGTCTGTGCCGCCACGATCAGCGGCAGCACGCCGCGCCGGAACGCCTTCGAATAGACGATGGCGACGCTCAAGCCGAAGCCGACGACGCAGGCGAGGAGGTAACCGGCGACGATCTCGAACAGCGTGACCTGGAGATGGCCGAAGATCATCGCGCGCTCGAGATAGATCTGCGCGAGGATCTCCGAGGGCGCCGGCACCACGAAGGTGGGCACCGCGAAAATGCGCACCAGCGCTTCCCACGCCGCAAGGATCAGCAGCATCAAGAGGACCGGCGCCGCCACGTCCTTCGTGCGTGAACCGGGATGGAGGCTGGCGTTGCGCCGGCTCATGCCGCGGCGCTCCGCGCGCGCTCGGGCGCATGCAGCAGCGCGAGCACCTGGCGCTTGTGCTCGGCGAATTCGGGCGTGAGCGTCACGTCGCGCCCGCGATCGCGCGGCAGCTCGATCGGCACGATTCCGGCGATGCGCATGGGCCGCGGCGAGGCGACATAGACGCGGTCGGAAAGATAGACCGCCTCGTCCGGATCGTGCGTGATCAGGATCATCGTGCGCTGGAACTCGCGCTGGATGCCGAGCAGCCATTCGTGCATCGAGGCGCGCGTCAGCGCGTCGAGTGCCCCGAGCGGCTCGTCGAGCAGGATCACCGAGCGCTCGCAGAGGATCGTGCGCAGCAGCGCCGCGCGCTGGCGCATGCCGCCGGAAAGCGCCGCGGGATAGGCGTTCTCGAAGCCCTCGAGGCCGAAGCGGTGCAGCAAGGTCATCGCGGTGTCGCGGGCGCGCGCGAGCGGCTGGCCCGCGAGCTCGGGCCCAAGCGTCACGTTCTCCAGCACGGTGCGCCAGGGCAGAAGCAGATCGCGCTGCATCATGTAGGCGACGCAGCCGGGCCGGCCGACGATGCTTCCGCCATCGAGCGCCACCGCGCCGGATTCGGGGATCTGCAGCCCGGCGATGACGTTGAAGAGCGTGGACTTGCCGCAGCCGCTCGGCCCGATCAGCGAGACGAAATCGTTGGGCTCAAGCGTGAGATCGACCTTCTCGATCGCGGTGACGCCCGCCTGGCCGTTGCCGGCGTAGGTGACGCGCAAGTTCGCAATATCGAGTCTGGCTTGAGCCAACGTCCGCTCCCCAGGGATCGCGCCGGAGAGTGAACCGCTCCAGACATCACGACAAGGCCCTTGGGCGCGCGGGGCCGTTACCCGCGGAAAGCAGAACCGCGCCTCGGCGGGCGCGGTCCCACAGGCTCAGCCTTCGTGCAGGCGCTCGACGATGAGCTGGGCGTCGTCGAACGGCGCCAGGCTCTCCTTCTCGATCACCGCCTGGATGTGGCGCGTGTATTGGAGGCCGAGCTCGGAATAGCGCTGCAAGGTCATGGCGAGCGCCGAGCCTTCGAGCGGCCGGCCTTCGACGCGAAGCGCCGCCCGCTGGCGGCGGAAGTCGGCATAGGGCGGGAACGTGTTGAGGTTGTGCACGTAGGCCTGGACCGAGGCGTAGAGCGATTCGAACGCCGCGAGCTTCGCGGTGTCGGTGCCGTCGCCGCCGATCATGCCGAAGAGCGCGTTGGAGCGGCGCGCCGGCGCCGAGCTGCCCCAGCCGGTCTCGACGATCGACTGGGCCAGCGCCAGCGACGGCGGCACCACGTCGATGCGCTCGATCAGCGCCACCCAATCGACGCGGTTGCCGCGGATCGGCACCTTGTAGCGCTCGGAGATCGTCTTGAGCC
>SBBV01000013.1 GCA_005240015.1 Candidatus Odyssella thessalonicensis
CTGCAGACCCGGGACCCGGCTGCAGCGTCGCCGCCGCGCGGGGTTCATGCCGGTGGCGGCGGCGCCTCGCTTGGGTCCCGGATCAGCGGTGCACCATGCGCAAGGGCGCCCGCTGCAGCGCATCCGGGACGACAGCGGAGAGCAAAGGGGCGCGCATGAATCTGCCGCAGCTCCTCCGCCTGCTCACCTGGGCGTCGCCGGCGTTCCCGACCGGTGCGTTCAGCTACAGCCACGGGCTCGAATTCGCGGTGGAAGACGGGCTCGTCAAGAATGCGGCGCAGCTCCAGGGCTGGGTCGGCTGGATCTTGCGCCACGGCGCGCTCTACGCGGATGCCGTGCTGCTAGCGCACGCCTATCGCGCGGCCGAGGCGGAGGAGAACGCGGAACTCGACGAGGTCGCGGCGCTGGCTGCGGCCATGCGTGGCACCGCGGAAACCGCGACGGAAAGCCTGCAGCAGGGCGCCTCGTTCTTCGATACGGCCGCCGCGGTGTGGCCGAGCAAGCGCATGGCCGCCTTCCTGAAACGCAATGGCGCCAGGCCCGCGCTGCCGATCGCGGTGGCGCTCGCCGCGGTCGGCGCGATTCCGCTCAAGCAAGCGCTGGCGGCCTATCTTCACGCGGCCACAGCAAATCTTATCTCCGCAGGCGTGCGGCTGATCCCGCTCGGCCAGACCGACGGCCAGCGCTGCATCGCCGCGCTCGAAGGCGCCGTGACCGAAACCGTGGGGCGCGCGCTCGCGACCGCGCTCGACGACCTTGCCACCGCGGCGCCGATGGTGGATTGGACGAGCATGCGCCACGAAACCCAGTACACGCGTCTGTTCCGCTCATGACGACACCCTCGCCCGGAACAAAAGGGCCCCTGCGCGTCGGCGTCGGCGGGCCGGTGGGCTCGGGCAAGACCGCGCTCGTCGACCGCCTCTGCAAGCACATGCGCGATCGCTACGACATCGCCGTCATCACCAACGACATCTACACCAAGGAAGACGCCGAGTTCCTGACGCGCTCGGGGGCGCTGCCGCCCGAGCGGATCATGGGCGTCGAGACCGGCGGCTGCCCGCACACGGCGATCCGCGAGGACGCCTCGATCAACCTCGCGGCGCTCGCCGACATGCGCGGGCGCTTCAAGGACCTCGACCTCATCTTCGTGGAGTCGGGCGGCGACAATCTCGCCGCCACCTTCAGCCCCGAACTCGCCGACATCACGATCTACGTCATCGACGTGGCCGCCGGCGACAAGATCCCGCGCAAAGGTGGCCCCGGCATCACGCGCTCCGATCTGCTCGTCATCAACAAGATCGATCTCGCGCCGCTGGTTGGCGCCAGCCTCGAGGTCATGGACCGCGACGCCAAGAAGATGCGCGGCAAGCGGCCGTTCGTGTTCACCAACTTGAAAGAGAACAAGGGCGTCGCCGAGATCGCGCGCTTCATCGCCGATGTCGGCGGCCTCGCGGGAAAGTAATAGGGGAGATCGAACCCATGCGTGCGTTGACAATGGCGGCCGCCGCGCATCCGGGCCACGGGCTCGACGGCCTCGCGGCGGGCTTCGCGCATCCGTTTCACGGCATCGATCATCTCTTGGCGATGATCGCGGTCGGCGCCTGGGCGGCGCAGCAGGGCAGGCGCGCGGTGTGGGCGCTGCCGACGGCGTTCGTCGGCGTGATGGCCGTGGGCGGCGCGCTCGGCCTCGCGGGCGTCGGCCTTGCCGGAAGCGAAAGCATCGTCATCGCGTCGGTGCTCGTGCTCGGCGCGGTCATCGCCGCGGCGCTGAAGCCGCCGCTCTGGATCGCAGCACCTCTGGTCGCCACGTTCGCACTGTTCCATGGCCTCGTGCACGGCGCCGAGCTTCCCGCGGCGGCCAGCGCGCCCGCTTATGCATCGGGCTTCGTCGCGGCGACGGCGCTGCTGCACGCGGCGGGCATCGCGTTGGCGATCGCGCTGCGACGCGGGGCTCGGCACCTCGCGCTCCGCGCCGCCGGCGCGGCGCAGATCGGTGCGGGTGTGCTGCTGGCTGCCGGTGCAATCTGAGGAAGCGCCCGAGCCGCGTCGCCCCGCTGCAGCGAACGCTTTGCGTGGTTCGAGGCTCGGCGTCGCTCGGCAAGTGCCGAGCTTCGGGCCAAATCGCGCAAGAGCGCGATTTGGGGGTGAGCAACGCTCTTGCGTTGCGACGGCGCCGAGCACCTCGCCATGAGGGGTGATCTTTCCGACACAAAGCCGCGATATCTCCAGCCAACCCGAGCGTCATGGTGAGGTGCTCGCCGGCTTCGCCGGGCGAGCCTCGAACCACGCACGGCGCCGATGCAGCGCTTCGCGGCGCATCGCCCCTGCGGTATGGTCGCGCAAGATCGCACGAGGAAACACGGAATGCTCGCTCCCGAAACCATCGCCGAGCTCAAGACCTGTAGCGCCGCGACGCTGACGACCCAGCTCTTCAAGCGCGGACTGCGCAACGTCTTCATGCAGGGCGTGCGCCCGCTCACGCGCATCGCGACGCCGATGGTCGGCGAGGCCTTCACCTTGCGCTACATCCCGGCGCGCGAGGATCTCGATCACGTCGGCGTCTTCGCCGATCCCGAGCATCCGCAGCGCAGGGCGATCGAGACGGTGCCGCCGGGCCAGGTGCTCGTCTCCGACTGCCGGCGCGACGCGCGCGCGGCCTCGGGCGGCTCGATCCTGCTCACGCGCTTGAAGGTGCGCGGGGTCGCCGGCTTCGTCAGCGACGGCGGCTTGCGCGATTCGCCCGAGATCGCGGGCTTCGACCTGCCGGTCTATTGCGGCGGGCCGGCCGCGCCGCTGAACCTCGTGCTGCATCACGCGGTCGACTTGAACGTGCCGATCGGCTGCGGCGGCGTGCCGGTCTATCCCGGCGACGTGATCTTCGGCGACGGCGAGGGCGTGGTCGTGATCCCGAAGCACCTCGCCGCCGAAGTCGCGCGCGACGCCGCCGAGCAGGAGCAGCTCGAGACCTTCGTGCTCGAGGAAGTGCAGAAGGGCGCCCCCGTGATCGGCACCTACCCGCCTTCGCCCGCGGCCAAGGCGCGCTACGACGCCTGGCGCTCGAAGCGCGGGAAGTAGGCGAGCTGGGTCGCCCAATCGCGCTTCTCTTCCCCCGCTTGCGGGGAAGCGGTGACGCCGCCAGTAAACCGTCAGGCGTTCGTCTCGCGGCGAGACCCCCATCCAACCTTCCCCCGCAAGCGGGGGAAGCCTTTCATGGGCGCGCCCTACAGCTCTGCGGTCTCGACCCAGTTCGGGTTGGCGCCCATCGGATAGCGCTTGAGAGGCGCGAGCGCACCGTTGTCGGCGTTGATCGCGTGCACCGTCAGCGAGTTCGAGAGCTGGCCGACGCTCAAGAGAAA
>SBBV01000436.1 GCA_005240015.1 Candidatus Odyssella thessalonicensis
GAACAGCTCGGCCGCGAAGAGGGCCGCCTCCTCGCCGCCCGTGCCGGCGCGCACTTCCAAGATCGCGTTCTTGGCGTCGGCCTCGTCCTTCGGCAGCAGCATCACCTGCACGCGCCGCTCGAGCTCGGGCAGCTTGGCCTTAAGCTCGCGGTGCTCGGCTTCGGCCAGCTCGCGCATCTCCTTGTCGGCCGTCTTGTCGGCCATGATGGCCTCGAGATCCTCGAGCTCCTTCTGCGTCTTCTTGAGCGCCTCGATCGCCTGCACGACCGGGCCCATGTCGGAATATTCCTTGGAGAGCTGGCCGAACTGGCGCGCGTCGCGGCCCGGCCCTTCGGCGAGCGCGCGGCCCAAGTCCTGATAGCGCGTCAAGACGCGGTCGAGGGTGGCGGAGAGGTTCATTTCGGCTTGGAGATGGGGGTTCGTTCGAGCGCGAACAAGTCGGCGATGAGCTTCTCGGCCTCGGCGCGCGCGGCCGGATCGCCGGCGGCCAGCTCGCGCAGCTTCACGGCGGGTCCGTGCAGCAGGCGGTTGACGAGCAGGCGCGTGGCCTCGGCGGCGCCGTCGCCCGAGACGGTCTCGAGCACCTTCGCCCGCTCGGCCTCGAACCGGGCGCGGAGGGCTGCGATACCGGCGGCGGCCT
The DNA here is from genome assembly GCA_005240015.1 of Candidatus Odyssella thessalonicensis. Taxonomy (GTDB): domain Bacteria; phylum Pseudomonadota; class Alphaproteobacteria; order Bin65; family Bin65; genus SBBV01. Next base: position 641 of record SBBV01000436.1, read on the forward strand.
TCCTCTCGTCGCGGCCGCGCATGAATGCGGCGGCGGCCTCGTCGACGATGCGAGATGCCGCTTCCGCGGCATCTCGTCGGCTTTGCTGGCCTTCGAGCGCCGCAGCTTCGAGATCGCCGAGATCGTAGCGGAACACGCCTTCGAGCGCGTCGATCGCGGGATCGAGATCGCCGGGCACGGCGGCGTCGATCAGGAACATCGGCTTCCGGCGGCGGCGGCGATGCGCGGCGTGCGCGAGCTCGGCCGTGACCACGAGGCGGCGGCTGCCGCAGGCGGAGACGACGATGTCGGCGCGCGCCAGCGCCTCCTCGAGCTTCTCGTAATCCTCGATGTGGCAATCGAGCGCGCGCGCGAGCTGCTCGGCGCGCGCGGCGAGCGGCGCCGTCACCGCCACGCGTTTCAGGCCGGCGCCGGTGAAATGGCGGATGAGCAGCTCGCCCATCTCGCCGTCGCCGATGAGGAGAGCCGCGCAGCGCGCCACGTCGCCGTGGATGTCGCGCGCGACGCGCAGCGCCGCGGCGGCCATGGTGACGGGGCGCTCGGCAAGCGCGGTCTCGCTGCGGACGCGCTTGGCGGCGGCATAGGCGGCGGCGAAGAGCGCATCGAGGTCGGCGCCCAAAGCGCCGGCGGCCGCGGCGGCGGCGTGCGCCTCTTTCACCTGCCCCAGCACCTGCGGCTCGCCCAGCACCTGGCTTTCGAGCGAGGCGGCGATCGCGAAGAGACGCCGCACGGCCTCGGCGCCGGAGCGGACCTCGAGCTCGGCCTCGATCTCGGCGGCCGGCACGCGGCCCGAGCGTGCGAGCGCGGCCGCGACCGACGCGCGCGCGGCTTCGGCCGCGGTGTGGCGGACGATCGCCTCGACGCGGTCGCAGGTCGAGAGCAACACGGCCTCAGCCAGTCCGGCCTCGCGCAGCCAGCCGAGCACGGCGGGAAGATTCGCGGTCTCGACGAAGACGAGATCGCGCAGCCGCGCGCTCGAAGCGCGGTGATCGAGCCCGATCGCGTGGAAATCGGGCGCCTCGTCGGGCGTGGCGACGAGTTGCGGCGCGGTCGTCATGCCGAGAGCGCCTCGGCAAGGCTGTGGAGCGCCACTTCGTGCTGCTCGCCCTTGTCGAGATCCTTGACCGCGGCAACGCCCTTGGCGAGCTCGTTGTCGCCGAGGATCACGGCGGCGCGCGCGTTCACCTTGTTGGCGCGCTGCAGGCGGCGCTTCATGTTGCCCTTGTAGTCGAGCTCGACCGCGATGCCGCGGCGGCGGAGATCGCGCGCCAGCACCAGCGCCTTGCGCTCGGCGGCTTCGCCGAGCGGCACGAGCGCCACCGGACGCGGCGCCGGCTTCGGCTCCTGAGCCAGCATCATCAGACGCTCGATGCCGGCCGCCCAGCCGGTGGCCGGCGTTGGCGCGCCGCCGAGTTGCTCGATCAAGCCGTCGTAGCGGCCGCCGGCCAAGACCGTGCCCTGCGCGCCGAGCCGGTTGGTGACGAACTCGAACGCGGCGTGCGTGTAGTAGTCGAGGCCGCGCACGAGATGCGGGTTCACGTGATACTTGATGCCGATGTCGTCGAGCCCGCGCAGCACGGCGGCGAAGATCTCCTTCGCAGCCGGCGTGAGATAGCCGGTGAGCAGCGGTGCGTCGGGCAACAGCGCGCGGTCGCCCTCGTCCTTGGAGTCGAAGATGCGCAACGGGTTGCGCTCGAGCCGCGCGCGGCTGTCTTCCGAGAGCTTGCCGATGTGCGCCTTGAAATAGTCGATCAGCACCTTCCGGTGCGCGGCGCGGCTCTCGGGATCGCCGAGCGAGTTGATCTCGAGCGTGCAGTCCGCGAGGAGACCGAGCCGGTCGAGGATATCGGCGCCGACCGCGATCACTTCGACATCCGCCGCAGGCTCGGGCGAGCCGATCACCTCGATGTCGAGCTGGTGGAACTGGCGGTAACGGCCCTTCTGCGGGCGCTCGTAGCGGAACATCGGGCCCCAGGCGAAGACCTTGAACGGGAGATTCTGCTGCTGGCCGTTGGTGATGAACGCGCGGCAGATGCCGGCCGTGTATTCGGGGCGCAGCGTCAGCGGATCGCCGCCGCGATCGGTGAAGCTGTACATCTGCTTCATCACAACGTCGGAGGTCTCGCCCGAGGTGCGCGCGAACACCTCGGTGGTCTCGAAGATCGGCGTCGCCATCTCGCGATAGCCGTAGAGGCGCGAGACCTCGCGCGCGGTCTCGACCACCTGCGCAAAGCGCGGATACTCGTCCGGCAGGATGTCGTGCGTGCCGCGGATGGGCTGGAGCGAAGTCATCTGTAAGCGCTTGGTTATCGGCGATGCATTTACATTAGATTGTCGTCCCCGCGAAAGCGGGGACCCAAGCAGCGTTGCCGCAGTGCGGTCTTGGGGAAGGCTTTACCGGCGGCGGAATGGGTTCCCGCTTTCGCGGGCAAGACAAATCTTGGCTGGCGTCGAGCCTACTCCGCCGCCTGGGCCTGCTTGGCCGCCTCTTCCTTCGCCTTCTCGGCCTCGATCTCGGCGGCCTTCTTCTCGACCATCTCGACGAGGTGATCGACCATGCTGCCCTGGCGCAGCACGTGGTGCTTCTCGCCGTTGATGTAGATCTGGTGGCCGCTGCCGCCGCCGGTAAGGCCGATATCGGTCTCGCGCGCCTCGCCCGGGCCGTTGACGACGCAGCCGATCACCGAGAGCGTCATCGGCGTCGAGATGTGCGCCAAGCGCTTCTCGAGCTCGGCCACGGTCGGGATCACCTGGAACTCCTGCCGCGCGCAGCTGGGGCACGAGATGATGTTGACGCCGCGGTGGCGCAGCTGGAGCCCCTTCAGGATCTCGAAGCCGACCTTCACCTCCTCGACCGGGTCGGCCGAGAGCGAGACGCGGATCGTGTCGCCGATGCCGGCCCAGAGCAGCGAGCCGATGCCGATCGCGGATTTGACCGTGCCGGTGGTGAAGCCGCCGGCCTCGGTGACGCCCAGGTGCAGCGGGTAGTCGCAGGCTTCGGCGAGCTGCTGATAGGCCGCCACGGCGAGAAACACGTCGGACGCCTTGCAGCTGATCTTGAAGTTGAAGAAGTCGTTGTCCTCGAGAATCTTGATGTGGTCGAGCGCCGATTCGACCATCGCCTCGGGGCAGGGCTCGCCGTATTTCTCGAGCAGGTCCTTCTCGAGCGAGCCGGCGTTCACACCGATGCGCATCGAGCAATTGTGGTCCTTCGCCGCCTTGATCACCTCGCGCACGCGCTCGGCCGTGCCGATATTGCCGGGGTTGATGCGGAGGCATGCGGCACCCGCCTTGGCCGCTTCGATGGCGCGTTTGTAGTGGAAGTGGATGTCGGCGACGATCGGCACCTTCGCGGCCTTGACGATGGCCGGGAGCGCCTTCGTTGAATCCTCGTCCGGGCACGAGACGCGCACGATGTCGACGCCCGCCGCCTCGGCTTGCTGAATCTGCGCGATCGTGGCCTTGGCGTCGCTGGTGAGCGTGTTGGTCATCGTCTGCACGGTGATCGGCGCGTCGCCGCCGACCGGCACGTTGCCCAGCATGATCTGGCGGCACTTTCTCCGCTGGATCTCGCGGTAGGGGCGGACGCTGCTCATCGCACTGGCTCTTTCTGCCCAAGACGAACCGGGCCGCGCAGTCGCCCGGCGGCCCGTCGTCTTAAGCTAGTTTCCTGGGTCGGGCGGAGCAAGCGCTGCCGCGCCGCAGCTAAGCCCTAGGGAAGCTTGGCCAATTCCTTGGGATCGAGGCTCACGCGGCGAGCCTGGCCGGCACCGGCCACCGGTTTCAGCGCGCGGCCGTCGACGATGATCTGCATCGCCGCCGGGTTGCCGAGCTCCATCACGAGATCGCCCCGCGGCTCGGGCACCACGTATTCGTCGCCGCGATGCATGGTCTTGTGGAAGACCACCTTGCCTTTCTGGTCGTGGATATAGACCCAGCAGGCGCCGGTCGCCTTCAACACGATCTTCGGCGCCTTGGGCGTCGCCAACGTGGTGGCGCCCGACTTCGCGGCCTCCGTCTCGGGGTCGGCCGCCGCGGTGTCCGTCCCGTTCAGCTTCTTGGCCGCGGCATCGTCGAGCAGCGGTACCGGCGCCAGCGGCGAGTTCGCGTCGGCCGTGGTAACCGGCACGAGGATCTCGGCGGGCTTGGCCATGTAGAAGTACCAGCCGGCATAGACGCCGGCGGCGATCACCACCGAGAAGGTGATGGCGGCGCGCCCGGGGAATCGGCCCGAGCGGATCGGCTGCGGCGGCTTCAGCTTGGTCGGCTGCGGCGCGTCGCCGATCTCGCCCTTGAAGCGGCGGACCATCTCCTCGGGCTCGAGCCCCAAGTAGCGCGAATAGGTGCGCACGAAGCCGAAGCAGTAGGGAACCTTGGGCAAGGCGCTGTACTGGCGGCTTTCGAGCGCGCGCAGCACGTCTTCCTTGAGGCACAGGTCGCGGCTGACCTGCGGCAGGCTCACACCGCGTTTCTCGCGCGCCTTGCGGAGCGTGGTGCCGACGCTTTCCGCGGTATCGACCGCGCTCTCGGCGGGAGATGTGATTTCGGTGGCGGTGTAGTTACGCGCGTCGCTCATGGGTCCACCCGATAACGGCCCCATCCGTGGAAGCGGACGATCCCGCCTCCAGCCCACCCTGCAATCGAGAAACCCTGCGGCGTCGTTGACGCCCTTCGATCCAGCTGCCCGAACCCCGCCAATCGGACAGCACAAACTTTCGGTCGAGTGCCGCTGCGGTTCCTCCGGCCGTCTCGGCTTTTTGGCGCCGCGCGGCCGCTGGAAACATCTTGTAACAATAGACGCCGACGGCGGCAAGATGAGATGCGCGTTTTTAACTCTGTTTCTGCATTTAGCGTGAAGAATTCATCGGACGGAAAAATTACGGACGGCACTGCTCGCGCCGCGGCGTCGCCGCTAGAGCGACACGCCGTGGTCGCGCGCGAAGGCCGAGAGCTTCGACCGCAGCGAGTGATCGCAGCTCTCGCGAAGTTCCTCTAGGTATTCCACCACGCGCCTAAGCTCGAGGCTGCGTACCATGGCCTTGACCGGCCCGACATTGGGTGCCGCCATCGAAAGCTGGCGAAATCCCAACCCGATCAAGGCCATCGCCTCCAGCGGGTCGCCCGCCATCTCGCCGCAAAGCGTCAGCGAAATGCCCTTGCCGCCGCGCGCCGCACGGCAGGTCTCGACGAGCTGGCGCAGCAGGTTCAAGACCGGCGGGGCCAGCGCGTCGTAGCGCTGGGCGAGGCGTGGGTTGCCGCGGTCGGACGCGAACAAGAACTGGACGAGGTCGTTGCTGCCGACCGAGAGGAAATCGGCGCGCTCGGCCAGGGCCGGAAGCTGGAACAGCAGCGCCGGCACCTCGAGCATGGCGCCCACCTTGAGGACCTTCGGCTGCTCGATGCCCTTGGCGGCCGCGCGGCTCAACTCGAGGTCCAACAGGCGCCGCGCTGAGGCGAGTTCGGCCACCTCGGCGATCATCGGGAACATCACGTTGAGCTCGCGCCCGGCCGCGGCGCGCACCAGGGCGCGCAGCTGGCGGCGCAGCAGCGCCGGGTGGTCGAGGCCGATACGGATCGCCCGCCAGCCCATGGCCGGGTTGTCCTCGGACTTGTCGCCGAAGTAGGGCAGCATCTTGTCGCCGCCGATATCGAGCGTGCGGAAGACGACCGGTCGCCCGGCGGCGAGATCGAGGATGCGGGCATAGAGCGTCGCCTGCTCGTCGGCACTGGGGAAGGCCGCGCGCACCATGAACGGGATCTCGGTGCGGTAGAGCCCGACCCCGTCGGCGCCGGTCTCGTTCAGCATCTGGAGGTCGACGAGGAGCCCGGCGTTGAGCCGCAGCGAGATCGCGACCCCGTCGCGCGTGACCGCGGGCAGCTCGCGCATCGCGGCATAGGCGGCGCGCCGAGCCACGCGATCCGACGCGGTCTGGCGGAACATCGCCAGCACGTCCTCGCCCGGGCGCACGAAGACCTGCGAATGATCGGCATCGACCACGACCGGATCGTTGGGCTCCATGCGCGAGAGCGCGCCGCGCACGCGGCCCACGACGGGGATGTCGAGCGCCTTGGCCACGATCGCGACATGGGCGGTGGGCGAGCCCTCCTCCAGCACGACTCCGCGCAGCCGGGCGCGGTCGTAATCGAGCAGTTCGGCCGGCCCCATGCTGTGCGCGACCACGACGATGTCCTGCGGGAGATCGCCCGGCCGCTGGATGTCGGCGCGGCCGTCGCCGCTCGCGAGATGCAGCAAGAGGCGGCGCGCGAGATCGTCGAAATCCGCCATGCGCTCGCGCAGATAGGGATCGGCCACCGCCTGCATGCGCGCATTGTTCTCGTTGCGGACTTTCTCGGCAGCGGCCTCGGCGGTAAGGCCGCCCTCGATCGCCTCGCGGATGCGGCCCAGCCAGCCGCGGTCCTCGGCGATCATGCGGTAGGTTTCCAGAATCTCTCGGTGCTCGCCGCCATGCGCGAGCGCGTCGTCGGCCAGCATCGTGTCGAGCGCGCTGTACATGCCGGCGAGCGCGGCGTTGAGCCGCTCGAGCTCGAGCGGGATGTCTTCGGCGATGAGGCGCTTCACCACGATGCGCGGCTCGTGCGGCACCGCCTGGCCGATGGCAAGGCCGCCGTTGAGCCGGACGCCGGGCAGGCGCAGCGGCAAGAGAGCGATGCCGTCGGCCTCGCGCAGCTCCTCGGCGCTGACGA
>SBBV01000090.1 GCA_005240015.1 Candidatus Odyssella thessalonicensis
GAGGCCCGGCACTTCGGCATCGAGCGCGGCCTGCTCGCCCGCCTCGCGGATGCCGGCTTCGACATCTTGCTTGGCCTTGGCGACGGCCTCCTCGATGCGCGTTGGGTGGATGCGGCCGTCGGTGAGCAGCCGCGTCAGGGCGACACGCGCCACCTCGCGCCGCACCGGGTCGAATCCGGAGAGCGTGACGGCGTCGGGCGTGTCGTCGATGATGAGGTCGACGCCGGTGGCGGCCTCGAGGGCGCGAATGTTGCGGCCCTCGCGGCCGATGATCCGCCCCTTCATGTCGTCGGACGGGATGGGCACGACCGAGACGGTCGTCTCGGTGACGACATCGGCGGTGACGCGCTGGATGACGGTCGACAGGATGTTGCGGGCGCGGCGCTCGGCGTCTTCCTTGACGGCGGCCTCGGCGGCGCGGACACGGCGGTTCGCGTCGTCGCGGACCTCGGTCTCGATCTCGGCGAGGAGGGCGTCGCGCGCCTCCTGGCTGGTGAGCCCGGCGACCCGCTCGATCTCGGCGATCTTCTGGCGGCGCAGGTCATCGAACTCGCCCGCGCGCTGCTCGATGTCGCGCTCACGGTGCGTCAGCGCCTCGACGCGACGGTCGATCCCTTCCAGCTTCCGGTCGAGGTTTTCCTCTCGCTGGATGAGCCGACGCTCGAGGTTGAGGAGTTCTTCGCGCCGTTCTTTCAGTTCCGCTTCCGCCTGGGAGCGAATGCGGATGGATTCCTCCTTGGCCTCGAGGAGGGTTTCTTTTTGCTGCCGCTCAGCTTCTCGAACGATGCGCTCGGCCTCGGCGGCCGCCGCTTCCGCTTGTTCTCGGCCGGTTTGCCGCTTGGCGAAGAATCCCGCCGCGGCGCCGACGATGAGGGCAGCGAGGCCGATGATTCCTTCAATCATCGCAACGTCCTCGCCTGTCCCTAAGGACAATCCAGATTTATTAAGGCAACTAAGCCAAATTCACTATCATCATAGATTTCGCCGGTGGCAGTGTCAAGGAAGCATCGGGCGCGGGCAGGGGCGCTGAGGGTGACACCCCCGTTCGTCATTCTGAGCGCGGCGAAGAATCTGTTCGCTGGCCAGGGCGGTGCAAGACCCTTCGCTTCGCTCAGGGTGACAACCCCCTCTGTCATGCTGAGCGCAGCGAAGCATCTTGCCTCTCCCCACACCTGCCAGACCCTTCGCGAAGTTTATCCTGAGCGAAGCGAAGGGCTCAGGGTGATATCCTTGTTCGCTGCGCCGTCGCCTCCTGCCAGCAGCGGTCGACGGCGCGGCGGACGGCGCCCCAGGCGAACCCGCGCCGTTCGAGGAAGCCGGCCAGCTTGCGCCGGAACGCCGCCTCGTCGGCGCGGTCGAGCGAGCGCGCCCGGCGCACGGCCGCGTCGTAGGCGGCCGCGTCGTCGTCGATGGCGGCGACGGCCTGGCCCGCGACCGCGGCCTCGATGCCCTTCGTCGCCAGCTCCCAGCGCAGCATGCGGCGGGAGCGGGGCGCCGACGATTGGCGCGCCTCGGTCCAGTACTCGGCGAAAGCGGCGTCGTTCAGATAGCCCAGCTCGCGCAGCCGCGCCAGCGCCTGGTCGACGAGCGCTTGCCCGAAGCCTTTGCGGCGCAGGGCGTCGCGCAGCTCGCGCTCGCTGCGGGGCCGCAGCGCGATCAGCCGCAGCGACGTGCGCAGGGCGTGACGGCGGTCGTCGTCGAAGCGGAGGCGGGCGAGGTCGGCGGGGGTCAGGTCATCGCCGACGCGGAGGGCGGCGTCCTGCGCCGTCTCGGGCGCGAGGGTGAGGACGACGGCGCCGTCGGCGTACACGTCGACCTTGCGGGCGCGGGGTCGCTTCTCGATGCGTTCGATGCGCATTCCCTGACCTTTCCCCCTCCGCTCGCCCTTCGACCCTTCGCCTTCGCTCAGGACAGCGTCCCCCTCTCCATCGCCTGCCGATGGAGAGCAACTGTTTTGCCCGGAACAGCGTTATCCTGCGATGTCTTCATGGTTGTAGCGCCAGGGAGTTCGATAGCGAAGCAGCGCATTGAGAATCAAGAGCAGCTTGCGCATGGGGAACGCCTGTCCTGAGCCGTGTCGAAGGGCGGCAGCTAGGGGGTGAGGCTGGCTCAGCAACCACCGCACCTTGAAAAGTGCGGTATGGTTCAAGGACAGCGCCCGAACCCCGATGCCCCGCCTTTTCGCTCAGGACAGGCTTGTCGAATCCACGAGCGGAGCCCATATCTTTCCCCTATGGGGTACAGAAAATGAGTTGGCCTTGACAAGCGCCGTTTTCCGGCTAGGATAGCACACATGTACGTCATCGGCACGGCAGGGCACGTCGACCACGGCAAGTCGACGCTGGTGCACGCCCTCACCGGCATCGACCCCGACCGCCTGCGCGAGGAGAAGGAGCGCGGCCTCACCATCGACCTCGGGTTCGCCTGGCTCACCCTCCCCGACGGCCGCGAGGTGAGCATCGTCGACGTGCCGGGACACGAACGCTTCGTCCACAACATGCTGGCCGGCGCGGGCGGCGTCGACCTGGCGCTGCTCGTCGTCGCCGCCGACGAGGGCGTTATGCCGCAGACGCGCGAGCATCTGGCGATCCTCGACCTGCTCGGCGTCGCGCACGGCGTCGTCGCGCTCACCAAGCGCGACCTCGTCGACGACGACACGGCGGAACTGGCCGAGCTCGACATACGGGAGGCGCTGACGGGCGCC
>SBBV01000364.1 GCA_005240015.1 Candidatus Odyssella thessalonicensis
AAGAAAAACGTAAGATTGCGCGCGCCTTCGCACGCAATCTTACGTTTTTCTTGGTGCCTTCGTGTCTTGGTGTCGTGGTGGTGAATCTTTCTTCTCCCCGGCTCCCTGTTCCCTTTCTTCGCCGCGTCGTGGCAGATTCGCCGGATGGCCGAACCTGACCGCCAAGCCGCGCCCGATCCGGAGCACATCGTCACCGCGCGGCGACTGCTGCGCACGGGCTTGACCGGCAGCCTCGCCACGGTGGGCGCCGACGGCGCACCCTATGCGTCCTTCGTCGGCTATGCGACCCGGCCCGACGGCGCGCCGATCTTTTTCTTCTCCGGCCTCTCCGCGCATACGCGCAACCTCGCGCGCGATCCGCGCTTCTCGTTCCTGATCGCGGAGCCGCCCAAGGCCGAGGGCGATCCGATGGACTGCGCGCGGCTCACGCTGGGCGGCCGCATCGCGCGCTCGGAGGAGCCGCGCGACCGCGCGCGCTATCTCGGCCGGCATCCCAAGGCCGAGCTCTACGCGGCGCTTCCCGACTTCAAGGTCCATGTCGGCACCGTCGACGACATCCACTTCGTCGGCGGCTTCGCGCGGGCGCGCAGCCTCGCCGTGCGCGAGGTGCTGCTCGATCTTGCCGGCGCCGAGGCATTGCTCGAGGCCGAGGAGGGCATCGTCGCGCATATGAACGGCGATCACGCCGAGGCGGTCGGCCTCTACGCCACGCGGCTGCTCGGCCAGCCGGCCGGCCCCTGGCGCATGACCGGCATCGACCCCCTTGGCGCCGATCTCCGCGCCGAGAACCGCACCGCGCGGCTCGCATTCGGCCGCGCCATCACCAGCCCCGCCGAAGCGCGCGAGGTCCTTGTGGCGCTCGCTAAGAAGGCACGGGGTTCCACCGCGTAGGGGCGCGCAGACGACGGAGACAGACGTTTCATCATCTGCTATCTCAAACTCGTCCGCTGCCGCCCATCTTCCGCCCATGCCCGAAATCGACTTCGGCGAAACCAAGCACTGGCTGCGTACCGCGCGCACGCTGATCGAAGCGCTGCCCTATCTCCGCCGCTACGACGGCGAGGCGTTCGTCATCAAGTATGGCGGCCACGCCATGGGCGACGACAAGGCGGCGGAGCGCTTCGCGCAGGATGTCGTGCTGCTGAAGCAGGCCGGCATCAATCCGGTCGTCGTGCACGGCGGCGGGCCGCAGATCAACCAGATGCTCGAGCGCCTGCGCATCAAGAGCGAATATGTGCGCGGCCTCCGGGTCACCGACGCGGAGACGGTCGAGATCGTCGAGATGGTGCTCGCCGGCTCGATCAACAAGCAGATCGTGCAGGCGATCAGCCGCGCCGGCGGCACCGCGGTCGGCCTCTCGGGCAAGGACGGCAACCTGATCCGCGCCAGGAAGCTCACGCGCACGATCAAGGACCCGGAATCGCACATCGAGAAGGTGCTCGACCTGGGCTTCGTCGGCGAGCCCGACCGGGTCGATCCCGGCATCCTCTATCGCCTGATCTCGTCCGACGTGATCCCGGTGGTGGCCCCGATCGGCTTCGGCCCCGGCGGCGAGACCTTCAACATCAACGCCGACACGGCGGCCGGCGCCGTCGCGATCGCGATCGAGGCCGCGCGCTTCTTCCTGCTCACCGACGTGCCCGGCGTGATGGACAAAGAGAAGCAGCTCCTGAGCGAGCTCACGCTCGAGCAGGCGCAGGCGCTGATCGCCGACGGCACGATCAGCGGCGGCATGATCCCCAAGGTCGAGACCTGCATCGATGCCGTGATGGGCGGCGTCGGCGGCGCCGTCATCCTCGACGGCAAGCTCCCGCATGTGATGCTGCTCGAGATCTTCACGCAGCGCGGCGTCGGCACGCTGTTCAAGCGCGGTTAAGGGAAGTTCACAGGAGCCGGGGAGCCGGGGAGAAGGAAGAAGTTTCAACACAGAGGACACAGAGGACACAGAGAAGAGAAAAGGTTGCGCGCGAAGACGCGCGCCGAAGGAAGCAGTCGCTTTCTGTCTTCGCGCCGCCCTTGCGGCTTCCCGGCTCCCCGCCTCCTGTTCCCTTGCCTTGGCGGATGCAAAACGGGCGGCGGCGGACTAGATTAAGTCGGTGAGCCACACAGCCATCCAGCACGTCAACGGCCAGGCCGCGCCGGCGCTCGAGCATGTCGAGGCCTGGGTGTTCGATCTCGACAACACGCTCTATCCGGCGCATTGCGACCTGTTCCGGCAGGTGGATGTGCGCATCGGCGAATACATCGCCGGCCGCTTCAAGATTCCGTTCGAGCAGGCGCGCTGGCTGCAGAAATCCTATTTCCGCGGCTACGGCACGACGATGAAGGGGCTGATGACCGAATACGGCATCGACCCCATCGAATTCCTCGACTTCGTGCACCTGATCGACCACAGCCCGGTCGAGGCCGATCCCCGGCTCGATGCGGCACTGGCGGCGCTGCCGGGGCGGAAATACGTGTTCACCAACGCCTCGCTCGCGCATTCGGAGAAGGTGCTGGAGCGGCTCGGCGTGACCCACCGCTTCGACGGCATCTTCGACATCATCGCCGCCGAGTTCGACCCGAAGCCCAGCGATGCGTTCTACGACCGGTTCCTCGCGCGCCACGGCGTGGTGCCAAGCGGCGCCGCGCTCTTCGAAGACATGGCGCGCAACCTCGCCCCGGCCCATGCGCGCGGCATGACGACGGTGCTGATCGAAACCGACAACGCGTTCAGCATGGAAGGCCATGACGGCCCGCACGTGCATCACAGGACGCGCGATCTCGCCGGCTGGCTCGAAGCGGTGATCGCGGCGCGCAAGAGTTCGTAGGGGCGGGTCCCCGACCCGCCCGCCGGCGTCGCGGCCGTGCGACGTGTTTGATGGTCTATCCGGCGGCGCGACGGGCGGGTCGGGGACCCGCCCCTACGGAGTTGCCCCTCGGCGGGCGAGGCGATAGACAGCGCGGCGCTCATCACGAAATCGGATCTTCGCTCATGGACCACGCCGCCCTCGCAAAGGCCATCGACGACGCTTGGGAGAAGCGCGACCAGCTCAGCGCCGCCACGAAAGGGCCGGTGCGCGAGGCGGTCGAGGCGACCTTGGAGGCGCTCGATTCGGGCCGGCTCCGCGTCGCCGAGAAGCGCGCGGTCGGCGCCGATGCCAAGCATGAGTGGCACGTCAATCAATGGGCCAAGAAGGCGGTGCTGCTGTCGTTCCGCTTGAACGACATGGCGCCGATCCCGGGCGGGCCTGGCGGTGCTCCGTGGTGGGACAAGGTGCCGTCGAAGTTCCAGGGCTGGGGCGACAACCGCTTCAAGGCGGCGGGATTCCGCGCCGTGCCGGGCGCCATCGTGCGCCGCTCGGCCTTCATAGCCCCCGGCGTCGTCTTGATGCCGAGCTTCGTCAATGTCGGCGCCTATGTCGATTCCGGCACGATGATCGATACCTGGGCGACGGTCGGCTCCTGCGCGCAGATCGGCAAGAACTGCCACATCTCGGGCGGTGCCGGCATCGGCGGCGTGCTCGAGCCGATCCAGGCCGGCCCCGTGATCATCGAGGACAATTGCTTCGTCGGCGCGCGCGCCGAGGTCGCCGAGGGCGTCGTGGTCGAGGAGGGCTCGGTGCTGTCGATGGGGGTCTATGTCGGTGCCTCGACCAAGATCGTCGAGCGGGCCACCGGCAAGGTGCATATGGGCCGCGTGCCGGCCTATTCGGTCGTGGTCCCCGGCGGCCTGCCCGATCCCAAGGGCGGCCCCACGCTCTACTGCGCGGTGATCGTGAAGCGCGTCGACGAGAAGACGCGCTCCAAGACCTCGATCAACGAGCTGCTGCGCGACTGACGCGCCTATTCCTTCGTAGGGGCGGGTCCCCGACCCGCTCGTCTTCGTCGAACATGATCGAAATGGTTCCGGTGGAGGCGCCGGCGCTCGAGCATGTCGAGGCCTGGGTGTTCGATCT
>SBBV01000349.1 GCA_005240015.1 Candidatus Odyssella thessalonicensis
CACTTGCCGCGCGCGCGCATCGGCGAGCCAAGCCGCCGCAGCCTCGCGCGCGGCAAGTGAGCGACGGCGCCTTGGCCGAGCTCGACCGCGCCGCGCTCTCGCTGCTGCGCCAGCCGGAGAGCCGGTCGCCGCGATGATGTCCCGGCCATGAGCTTCTATCTGCGTGCCGTCATCGTCTTCGCCATTGTGGCGGCGCTGGCGGTCGTGGCGTGGCAGCTCGCGGAGCAGCCGGGCGAAGTGGCGCTGGTCTGGCACGGCTGGCGCATCGACACTTCGGCGAGCCTCGTGGCGGTGGTGCTCGCCTTGGTGCTCGGCTTGGGCGCCCTGCTCTACGCGATCCTGCACGGCATCCGCATCCTGCCGCGCCGCCTCGCCCAGGCGCGCGAGCGGCGGCGCAAGGAAGCCGGCTACTACGCGCTGACGCAGGGCATGGTCGCGATCGCCGCCGGCGACGCGGCCGAGGCGCGCCGCTTCGCCAAGCGTGCAAGCGAGCTCCTGGGCCGCCCGCCGGGCGCGCTTCTCATCGGCGCGCAGGCGGCGCAGCTCGAAGGCCGGCCCGATCAGGCCAAGAAGTTCTACACCGCGATGATCGAGGCCAAGCAGACCGAGCTGCTCGGCCTGCGCGGCCTTCTGGCGCTCGCCGAGCAGGACGGCGACCGCGCCAAGGCGCTCGAACTCGCCGAACGCGCGCGCGCGCTTGCGCCCAAGGCGCCGTGGGTGCTGACGCGGCTCTTCCATCTGCAGATCGCGGCGCGGCGCTGGGAGGCGGCGGAGACGACGTTGCGCCAGGCCATCGCCGCCAAGGCCGTCGGCGAGGGCATGGGCCGGCGCAGCGACGCGGTGCTGATGGTGCAGCTCTCGCTGATGGCCGAGCGCAACGGCGACCGCACGCTCGCAGTCGAGCGCGTGAAGAAGGCGCTGGCGCTCGAGGAGTCGCTGCTACCCGCGAGCCTGCAGCTGGCGGCGCTCTATCTCGCCGGCGGCGAGCCGCGGCGTGCGCGCAAGACGATCGAGGCGGCGTGGAAGCGCCAGCCGCATCCGGATCTGGCACGGCTCTACGGGCTCGCGCTCGCCGAGCCCGATGCGATCAAGCGCTATCGCGCCCTCGGCACGCTCGAGGAGATGGCGCCGCAGCACCTCGAAACCCATCGCGCGCTGGCGCGCGCGGCGCTCGATACCAAGCTCTGGGGCGAGGCGCGGCGCCACATCAAGGCGGCGGGCGCGGCGCCCGACGCCGGCTTCTGCCGCTTGATGGCCGAACTCGAGCAGAGCGAAGCCGGCAATCCCGCGGCCGCGCGCGACTGGCTCGCGCGCGCCTCCGAGGCCGATCCCGAGCCGGCCTGGCTCTGCCGCGCCTGCGGGGCGGCGGCACGCGAGTGGTCGGCGCTCTGCGGCCATTGCGGCGATTTCGATTCGCTCGCCTGGGGCCAGGCGCCGCGCGTCGCGGCCCTGGCGCAGGCGCCGTCGGGCACGGTGCTGGCGGCCGAGACCGCCGCGGTCGAGAGCAACGGCAATGCGGCGAATGCCGGCGCTGCGGGGGGCCAAGCCTCGGCCAAGCCAGCGCCATTGGCGCAATTGACGGGGCCCAACGCCGCCGGTAGAAGCGCGCACCCGAGGGCGCTGACGCCGCCCTGACGAAACATCCGAAAAGGGGTCAGACCCCTTTTCATCTTCGCCGGCAGACACGATCTATCGTCGGCGAGCAGAAAAAGGGGTCTGACCCCTTTTTCGCTTCGGCGCCGCTGTAGCTCAGGGGTAGAGCAGCGCATTCGTAATGCGCGGGCCGGGGGTTCAAATCCCTCCAGCGGCACCATTCCTCCCGCTACTGCGCCTCCTTGAACTGGATGTAGCGCGCGTTCCAGCGCTCGACGGCCTTCTCGCCCTGGCGCAAAACGTTGCGGTCGTATTCGCCGCCGACCCACACCGGGCCCGTCGTCGCCGTGCCGTCGGCCCAGACGACCGTGTCCTCGGCCGCGGGCGGTTGGGGCGGCGAGGCGGGGCACGCCTTGAAGCAGAAGAAGCGCACCTCGGCGCGCTTGATGGTGCCGTCCCGACCGAGCCTGATCTCGTCCTTGAAGATGCCGAGGAACGGCGAGGCGCGCACGGTGCTGCGCCGGCCGTCACGGTAGACGATCTCGACGTCCTCGCTCGATCATTGCGCCGCCGCCTCGAACGGCGCCGCGAGGCCCAGCGCGAGGAGCGCCGCGCCGGCCCGCGCCACGATGCTAGCTTGCCCCATCCTTGCCTCCCCGCTTCTCGATCTCGGCGATCCCCACTTTCGCCGCCGCCCGCGCCTGCCGCGCCGCGGCCGCTTTCTTGAGGCGCGCGCGGACCCAGACGAAGGCGGCCCCCAGCAGCGAAGTCCCAAGAAAGAACAGGAATACGTAGCCGAAGACCTGCTCGCCGATATTGGTGACGTCCGCGAGCACGAAGCCGACGATCTTGCCGATGATGCAGCCTGTCGCCAGCAGTACCGGCAGCCACAAGATGGCAGACACGACGTTCGATACCTGAAACTTCAACTGCGACATTCGCAGCATGCCGGCCACGAGCGGCACGATCGCGCGTAGCGGGCCCAGAAAGCGCCCGACGAAGACGCTGAGCACGCCCCAGCGCTCGAAAAACCGGTATCCGCGCTCCAGCGGCTCGGGGTTGTCGCGGAACGGCCACATGCGGGGAACCTTGTCCTGGAAATATCGGCCGATCCAATACGAAACCGCGTCGCCGGCCGACGCTCCGGCGACTCCCCAGAAAAAGACCATCCACGGATCGAGCGCCGCTCCGGGCGCGCATAGCAGGGCCCCGATCGCGATGATGATCCCCGTGAACGGGACCGCAAGCGAGATCACCGCCATCGACTCGGCGAACGCCAATCCGAACAAGACCGGCCCCGCCCAGAGCCGGCTTTCGTTGATGGTTTGAAAGACCGCGTCCGAAAGCCATTGGACGATCGAGTAGATCGATTCCCACACGAGATGCGCTCTACCTGTTCTTGTCGCGACCGGGCCTGTTCGACATCATCAGCACAGTTTCGAATTCCTGCGCGCGGCGGCGGCAATGCGGTAGATTGGCACGCTGGTTGCGCGCGTGAGGCACGTCACCCAAAAAGCGGTTGCAGCGGCACCGCGTCGGGTCGACAACGTATTCTTAACCATGGCACCCTAGCTTGCCGCGAGGAAGGCGACATGCGCCCGCGCAGGCCGGCGCGTCACGCCTTCGTTGGCGGAGGAGCGGACGAAGCGGATGAGGGACGGCGCACCCATGGCCGAGCTCACCGCCAACACCGGGGGAACCGACCCGGGGCCTGAAGGCGCGGCCGCGGCGCTCGCGGCTGTGTTCGCCGTCTCGCCCCTCGCCCAAGCCATCTTCGATGACGCCGGCCGCTGCATCGCCGCCAGCGCCGAATTCAGCTGCCGCGCCGCCGCCGCGGCCGATGCCGGCGGGCGCCTCAGCGTGGAGTTTCTCGACACGGCCGATGTGCGCGGCGTTCTCATCGCGGGGCGCGCTTATCAGCTCGTCACGCTGCCCGTCCAGGGCGCGGCGCCGCCGGCGCGGCAGGAGCCCGATCGGGTGGAGCCGATGCTCCGCCTGCTGCTCGATGCGATCCCGGCCGCCATCAACGTCAAGGACCGCGAGGGGCGCTACCTCTACATGAACCCCCAGCATGCGGCGGTCTTGGGCGTCGACGCCGCGGCCTCGATCGGGCGCACGCATGCCGAGATCGGCGGCGGCCAAAGCGCCAAGAATGCCGAGCTCGAGCGCCGCGTGCTCGAGACGGGCAAGCCGGTCCCGTTCTTCGACGAGAACCACACGGGCGCCGACGGCGTCGTGCGCGACTGGCTCATCACCAAGACGCCGCTCAGGGCCGGCCGCAACGGCGAAACGGTCGGCGTCGCCACCTTCGCGCTCGACATCAGCGACCGGAAACGCCTCGAGGCGGCCCTGGTCGAGACCAAGAAGGCGGCCGAGGGCGCGAGCCAGGCCAAGACACTGTTCCTGGCGCAGGTGAGCCACGAGCTCAGGACGCCGCTCAACGCCATCATCGGCTTCACCGAGATAATGACGCAGGAGATCTTCGGCCCGCTCGGAGCGCCGCAGTATCACGGCTATGCCGGCGACGTGCTGAAGGCCGCGCGCCACCTCCTGAGCATCATCACCGACATGCTCGACGTGACGCGCCTCGACGCCGGCGCGCTGGCGCTCGAGTTGGCGCCGGTCGCGCTCGGCGAGATCGTGGCCGAAGCCGCGCGCATGGTGGCGCCGGCCGCCGCGGCCAAGCGCATCGCGCTGCGCCAATATGTCGAGCCCGGCATGCCGGCGCTCAACGCCGATGCGCGGCGGCTGCGCCAGGCGGTAATCAATCTCATCGCCAACGCCGTGAAGTTCACGCCCGAGGGCGGCACGGTCGCGTTCGGCGCGCTCCGCACCAATGCCGGCATGGAGCTTTACGTCGAAGACAGCGGCATCGGCATGTCGCCCGACGAAATCGCGACCGCGCTGCTGGTGTTCGGCCGCGTGCGCGAGGGCTACGCCAAGGCGCAGGAAGGGACCGGCATCGGCCTGCCGCTGGCCAAGGCGCTGATCGAGGCGCATGGCGGCACGTTCACGATCGACAGCGCGCGCGGCCGCGGCACGAAGATCCGCGCGCTGTTCCCGGCGCAGTCGATCGTCAGCGAGGCGAGCGCTTAGGCGCTGGGACCGCGCACCTCCAGGCGCGCTCTCCGGTTCGTCGGCGGCAAAGCGCGCGGCTGGAGCCGCGCGGTCCCAGCCTACCGCAGCGCCTTCTCGAGCCGCGCGAGCCCCTCGCCCAGGCGGTCGAGCGAGCACGCGAAGCAGAGGCGCAGGAAATTCGGCGCGCCGGAGCCGAACGCGGTGCCGGGGGCGAGGCCGACATTGGCGCGGTCGACGAGCTTGAACGCGAGCGCCCGCGCATCGGGCTCGCCCTCGACCGAGAAGAACGCGTAGAAGGCACCCTCGGGCGGCGCGTAGCGCACGCGCGGCAGCTTGGCGAAGGTCGCCGTCACCATGTCGCGGCCCTTGGCGCAGCGCGCGACCTGTTCGGCGAGGAACGCGTCGCCCTCGTTGAGCGCCGCCACGGCGCCGAACTGCAGGAAGGTCGGAACACCCGACGTGTTGTACTGCACGAGGTTCTCGTAGACCTGGCCCAGCTGCTTCGAGGCGACGACCCAGCCCATGCGCCAGCCGGTCATCGCCCAGTTCTTCGAGAAGGTGTTGACCACGACGACGCGCTCGTCGGGATCGGCGATCTCCAGGAACGAGGGCGCCGCCTCGCGGTCGTAGACGAGGCGGCCGTAGACCTCGTCGGCGACGATCCAGATGCCGCGCCTGCGCGCAAAATCGAGCAGCGCCTTCTGCTCGTCGCGCGACATCATGTAGCCGGTCGGGTTGCCGGGCGAATTGACGAAGATGATCTTGGTGCGCGGGCCGCAGGCCTCCATCACGCGCTCGATGTCGAGCGTCCAGCCGCGATTGCCGAAGGTGAGCTGCACCGGCTTCACGAGGCCGGCCATGATGTCGACCGCGGCGGCGATGTTGGGCCAGCAGGGCGAGGGCACCACCACCTCGTCGCCCGGATTGACCAGCATCTGCACGGTCTCCTTGATCGCCTGCATGCCGCCGACGGTCACGAAGATGCGCTCGGGATCGACCTTGGCCGCGTAGCTGCGCGAGAGATAATCGGCGAGCGCCTGGCGCAACGGCGGGATGCCGCGCTGATAGGTGTAGAACGTCTCGCCGCGCCTGAGCGCCTCCACCGCCGCATCCGCGATGAAGGCCGGCGTCGGCTTGTCGCCCTCGCCCACCCAGAGCTGGACGAGGTCCTTCTTCGTGCGCGCGTAGTTGACCAGCTCGACGATGCCGCTCTCCGGCAGCATCTTGATCTCGGGCCGGATCGCGTCGAGCAGCGCCGTGCGGGCGCGTGCGAGGGAATCGGCGTCGTTCATGAGGGTTTCGAGGAAATGTGAGCGCTGGAAAGGCGCGCACAATGGCGGCCCGCCGAAAACCGCGCAAGTGCGCCCATTGCCATGTCTCGGCACAATTGCCGCCGCCGCGCGAAACCGCTAGAGGTCGTGCGGGCCGAGCGCGAGGCCAGGGTTTGCGCCCTTGAGGTTGCATGACGTCGATCACAGCCGAGTGCATCACCGCGACGCGCAGTTCGCTCGGCGAGTGCCCGGTATGGGACGACAAGGCGCGGGTTCTTTATTACGTCGACATCGAAGCGCCGGCGCTGTTCCGCCTCGATCCGGAGAGCGGGGCCGAACGCCGCTGGGACATGCCGGCCAAGATCGGCTCGTTCGCACTGGATGAGATCGGCGGCGGAGCGGCGCTGGCGCTCGCGAGCGGGTTCGCGCACTTCGATTTCACCAGCGGTGCACTGACGCCGATCGCAAACCCGCTCGCCGGCGCGGTCGATCACCGCTTCAACGACGGCGCCGCTGATCCAGCCGGCCGCTTCTGGTCGGGCAGCATGCATCCCTCGACGCGCCACGCGACCGGCAAGGTCTATTGCCTCGACGGCGGCGCGGCGCACCTCGTCTACGACGGCTTCTTCGTCCCGAATGGCTTCGCCTGGAGCCCGGACGGTGTGCGCTTTTACATCAATGACTCGCCGCGCGCGATGTTCGCGGCCGAATTCGATGCCGGGTCGGGCCGCGCGGCGCCGCCCTATGTGTTCGCCGATGTCAGCGCCGCGCCCGGCTTTCCCGACGGCATGGCGGTGGATGCCGAAGGCTGCCTCTGGAACGCGCGCTGGGATGGCGGCGGCATTGCGCGCTTCGCACCGGACGGGAAGCTCGACCGGTTCGTTCCGATGCCTGTCTCGCGGCCCACGAGCTGCGCCTTCGGCGGGCCGAAGCTGGACCGCCTCTACGTCACCAGCGCCCGGATCGGCCTTGATCCGGCAAGGCTGGCCGCGGAG
>SBBV01000596.1 GCA_005240015.1 Candidatus Odyssella thessalonicensis
CCGCCAGCGCCGTGAAGCGCGGCGCTGCGGTGACCGTGCTCGAAGTCGCCGACCGGCTCATGGGCCGCGCCGTGGCGCCCTCGATCGCCTTGATGCGCACCGAGAGGCGCACGTCGACGCCGTGCTTCTTGTGCAGCTCGACGAACCAGGCGCCGATCTCGGGCGCCACGGCGCGGCCCATGAGCCGGTCGGCGACTTCGAGCACGGTCACCGCAGCGCCGCGCTTCACGGCGCTGGCGGCGGTCTCGAGCCCGATGAAGCCGCCGCCGATCACGACCGCGCGCACGCCGGGCGCGAGGCGCGCGCGGATCGCCTGCGTGTCGTTGAAGTCGCGGAGGTAGAAGACGCCCGGCAGATCGGCGCCGGGGATCGGAAGCTTGCGCACCCGCGCGCCGGTCGTGAGCAAGAGCTTGTCGTAGGCGACCCACTCGCCGCCCTCGAGCTTCACGCGCTTGCCCGCGCGGTCGATGGCTTCGGCCGGCGCGGCGAGCCTGAGCTCGATCCCGTTCTGCTCGTAATAGGCGGGATCGTGGAGGCGCGCCTTTTCGAGCCCGGCGTCGGTGACGATGAGCTCCTTCGAGAGCGGCGGGCGCTCGTAGGGCTGATAGGTCTCCTCGCCGATCAGCACGACGCGGCCCGGGAAGCCCGCCGCGCGCAATGCCTGCGCCGCGCGCCCGCCCGCATGGCCGGCGCCGACGATGACGATGGTCTCGCTCATGCCGACGCCGCCTTGTCGCCGATCAGCGCGTAGGTCGAGGTCACCTGCACCGCCGGATCGATGCCGCCCTCGGCGTAGAGCATCACATCGCCGAACGCGAGATTGCGCCCCATGCGGATGATGCGGCACTCGGCGACGACGTCGCCGTCACGGATCGACCGCAGGAAATGCGTGGTCTGCGTCACCGTCGTCATCGGCAGGAAGCGGCCGAGCGCGGCGCTCAAGCCGATCACCATTGCCGTGTCGGCGAGCGCCATCAGCGCCTGGCCGCACACGACGCCGCCGTGATGCCGCACGTGCGGACCATTGGCCATGCGCAGCCGCACGCGGCTAGCCGCGACCGCCTCGACCGTGATCCCGAGGTCCCGCACGCAGGGCGCCGGCATCGTGGCGAGGATGCGGCGCGCCTCGTCGAGCGTGAGCGCAGTGTCCGCCGCCTTGCTCACCGCGCTCACTTCCAGCCGGCGCGCCAGGCGCGCAGCTTGTCGGTGATCTCGAGCGCGGCGGCCAGCACGGGCCGGATCGACTCGGCCGGCACCTTCGGCTTGGTGCGGCTGCGCACGGCCTCGACGAAGTCCTTGGCCTGCAGCAGCAGCAGATCGGACTGCGGGAAGTGCTTGTCCTCGCCGACCAGGCTCGGCAACACGCCGTTGCCGCCCTTGACCGGGTGCAGCACGGTGAGCTTGTGCTCCGCCATGTCGGCGATCACGTAGCGGTGGCGCTGGTAGACGCGCAGGCGGCGGTTGATCTTCCCGCCGATGCGGCTTGCGGTGAGCTGGGCGACGCAGCCGTTGACGAAGCGGATGCGCGCGCTGGCGAGGTCCTCGGTCTCGGTCAGGACCGGCGAGCCCACCGCCTCGACGTCCGAAACCGGCGAGCCGGCCACGCGCATCGCGTGGTCGAGATCGTGGATCATCATGTCGAGGATCACGGTCGTATCCGCGCCGCGCCCGCGGAACGGCGAGACGCGCTGCGATTCGACGTACCACGCGCCCTTGGCGTTGGCGACGAGCGCGTCGATCACCGGGCTGAAGCGCTCGAGGTGGCCGACCTGGAGGATGCGCTTTTTCCGCTTGGCCAGGCGGATCAGCGAATCGGCCTCGCTCAGCGTCTCGCACATCGGCTTCTCGACGAGCACGTCGAGGCCGGCCTCGAGGCAATCCTTGGCGACCGCGTAGTGCGAAACCGTGGGCACGGCGACCACGGCCGCATCGACGATGCCGCCGAGCTTCCTGTGGTCGGCGACGACGAGGGCCCCGTGCGGCGCAGCGACGGCCTCGGCGCGCTCGTGCTGCAGGTCGCACACGGCGGTGAGCTCGGCGCCCTTGATGGCGGCGAACTTGTTGGCGTGCAGCGAGCCGAAATAGCCGGCGCCGATCACGGCGATGCGTATCTTGCGGGTGGGCACTGTGCGGATGGTCCTTTGTCGGAAGGCAGGCATCAGGCGGGCGCCGGGCTGCGGCGGTGGGCGTAGAGAAACCACAAAAGCCCGAGGATTTCGAGCGCCAGCACGCCGCCGAAGGCCCAGTCATAGGCCGCGCCGGCATAGCCGCCGCCGGGCTGGCGCGGGAAGAGGTCCATGACCCAGCCGATCAGATACTGGCCGAGGAAGGCGCCCGAGAAGCTGACGAAATTGGCCGAGGTGTTGGCGCGGCCGCTGTAGGCGAGCGGCAGGCGCGAGACCAGGATCGGATAGAGGAAGATCACGCCGTTGGCGAAGATTCCGAACAGGACCCAGGGCCAGGCGGCCTTGGCATCGACGCGGAACACGATCAGCGCCTGGGTCACGAAGAAGGCGACGGCGAGAGCGACGGTGAGGCGCTCGATCGAGAATCTGCGCCGCGCCGCGACCTCGCTGAGCAGGGCGTTCATCACGAAGCCGGCGGTGAGCCCGAGATTCATGAGGCTGACGTGCACGGCCGCGGTGCCGCGGTCGAAGCCGGCGACGTCGCGCAGCCAGAGCCCGGCCCAGAGGCCGATGATCGCGAGATTGGCCGCCTGGGTGAAAAGCAGGAGTGGCGCCATCGCCCAGAGCGCGCGGTTGCCAAGCACCCGCGCCACGCCGCCCACCACGGCGCCAAGGCGCTCGGGCACGGCCTCGCGGCGCCGCTCCGGCACGACAAAGAAGATCAGCGCCGCCACCGCCACGGTGGCAAGCCCGAGATAGACGAAGACCCCGCGCCAGTCCGTGAGTCTCAGCGCCGCCTCGACCGGCCCCGTGCCGACGACGGCGCCGAGCCCGCCCACGGTCATGATCACGCTGTTGAAGAAGCCCCAGCGCTCCTTCGGATACCAGAGCGTGATCGCCTGGAACGACGACATGAGCGCGCCGCCGACGCCGAGGCCGATGAGCGCGCGCGACAGCATGAGCGCATCGCGGTCTTCGCCGAACGAGAAAAGGATGGCGCCGCTCGCGGCGATGCAGAGCAGCGTGCTGTTGACCCGGCGCGGCCCGAAGCGGTCGAGCATGATGCCGATCGGGATCTGCGCGAGCGCGAAGGTGAAGAAGTAGGCGGCGGTCAGAAGGCCGATGTCGGCGCCGGACAGCCCGAGCTCGTCGATGAGATAGCGCCCGACCACCGCATTGATGTTGCGGTAGAGGTACGACATGAAGTAGCCCGCCGCGAACGGCACCAGCACGACGAGCGCGAGCCGCGCGGCGCCATGGGGCGCTGCGGGCGCCAGGGTCGGGCCCGGGGTCGGAAGGGAAGCGGGCATCGGGTGAAGCGGGCGGGTGGAAGAGATGCGTGCTGTAACAGGAACATGCCCGAGCGCCAAGGCGCGGATGCGCACGGATTAGGCATGGGCGGGCGGCTCGAAACGCGCTTTCGCGCGCTCGCCGCCGAGCGGCGCTGCGGCTTGGCCGCCTATGTCACGGCCGGCGAGCCGGCGCCCGACGCCGCGGTGGCGCTGTGGCTGCAGCTCGCGCGCGCCGGCGCCGACATTCTCGAGATCGGCTTTCCGGCCGATGCCTGGCTCGACGGCCCGGCGATCCAGGCCCAGCATCGCCGCGCCAAGGCGCGCGGCATCGACGCCAAGAAGACGCTGGCGGACGTGGCGGCATTTCGCGCCCGCGATGCCGCGACACCCATCGTGCTGATGGGCTATGGCGAGACACTGCGCGACTACGGCATCGGCGCGCTCGCCGCGGATGCCGCGGCGGCGGGGGCCGACGCGATGCTGTTCATCGCCGCTTCGCCCGAGGAGCTCGCCCAGCTCGATCGTGCGGCACGCGCCAACGAGCTGGCGCTGATCCGCGTCGCGTTCGGCGAAGAGGAGGCGAAGTGGCGCGACGTGGTCGACGGTGCGCGCGGCTTCGTCTACGTGCCGGCGGCGATGGGCGCCACCGGCGGCGCCGCGCCCACGGTCGAGACGGTAGTGGCGCGGCTCGCGCGCCTCCGGCGGCTGACGCCGCTGCCGCTGCTGGCGGGCTTCGGCGTGCGCACGCCCGAGA
>SBBV01000292.1 GCA_005240015.1 Candidatus Odyssella thessalonicensis
GCGCAACCTCGCCAAGCGCGAACTCGCCGCGATCGTTCCGCCCGAGGAGATGTTCGCGTTCCTCGACGGCGCGCGCGAGCGGATCGACACGATCTTTCATCTGGGTGCCATCTCGTCCACCACCGAAACCGACGCCGATCTCATTGCGCGCACCAACGTGGCGCTGCCGCAGCGATTGTGGGCGCTCGCGGCCGAGCGCGGCTGGCGCCTGATCTACGCCTCGTCCGCCGCCACCTATGGCGACGGCGAGCAGGGCTTCGACGACGACGGCAGCATCGACGGCCTGGCCCAGCTGCGGCCGATGAACGCTTATGGCTGGAGCAAGCACCTGTTCGACCGCTTCGTGGCGCGGCAGGTGGCAAGCAACGCCGCGCGCCCGCGGCAATGGGCGGGCCTCAAGTTCTTCAACGTGTTCGGGCCCAACGAATATCACAAGGGTTCGATGCGCAGCGTCGTGCACCAGATCCATCCGCGCATCGTGGCGGGCGAGACCGCGCGCCTCTTCAAATCGCATCGGCCCGATTATCCCGACGGCGGCCAGAAGCGCGATTTCATCTGGGTCGGCGATTGCGTCGACATCATGTTGTGGCTCTACGACCACCCTGAGGTGAACGGCCTCTTCAACTGCGGCACCGGCCAGGCGCGGAGCTTCGAGGATCTGGCGCTCGCCGTGTTCGCCGCCGTCGGCAAGCCGTCGAAGATCGCTTACATCGACATGCCGCCCGAGATCCGCCCGCGCTACCAGTATTTCACCGAAGCCAAGATGGAGCGCCTGCGCGCCGCCGGCTATACCGGCGCGTTCACGCCGCTCGAAGAGGGCGTGGGGCGCTACGTGCGCGACTTTCTCGCGGCGAAAGATCCGTATCTGTGATGAAGGCCGTGCGAACTCGGGCAGAGATCCTTCGCTTCGCTCAGGATGACGATGGGAGCTCGCGCGAAACCAGATACGTCATGCTGAGCGCAGCGAAGCATCTCTCGCCAGGTTCGCAAACAGCGCGCAGCCGGCCGGCGCGAGGACAAGCGATTCGCTGACATGTTCGAAGCGCTTCTCGCCATCCCCTACCCGCGCATCGATCCGACCGCGTTCGCGATCGGGCCTTTCGCCGTGCGCTGGTATGCGCTGGCCTATGTGGCGGGGCTCGTCTTCGCCTGGTGGCATGTGCGCCAGATCGTGAAGCAGCGGCCCCAGGGCAAGCGGCTCATGGAGCCCAAGGACGTCGACGATCTCCTGTTCTGGGCGACGTTCGGCGTCGTGCTCGGCGGCCGGCTCGGCTACGTGCTGTTCTACAAGCCCGGCTACTACATCAACCATCTCGACGAGATCTTCTCGCTGTGGAAGGGCGGCATGTCGTTCCACGGCGGGCTCATCGGCGTGATCCTGGCGATGACGTGGATCGCGCGCTCGCGCAAGCTCGTGATGCTCTCGGTCTACGATCTCGGCGCAATCGCGACGCCGATCGGGCTCTTCCTGGGGCGCATGGCGAATTTCATCAATGGCGAGCTCTGGGGGCGCGCCAGCGACGTGCCCTGGGCGATGGTGTTCCCGGGCGATCCTTCGCAGTTCGCCCGCCATCCGAGCCAGCTGTATCAGGGTTTCCTCGAGGGACTCTGCCTGTTCGCGTTCCTCTGGTACATGCGGAAGCGCCACGACGCGCTTTCGCGACCCGGCGAGATCGGCGGCTGGTTCTGCGCCGGCTACGGTGTCGCGCGCATCATTGGCGAATTCTTCCGCGAGCCCGATGCGCATCTCGGCTACCTGCTCGGCCCGATCACCATGGGCATGGTGCTGAGCCTGCCGCTCGTGCTGGTCGGCGGGTTCTTCGTCTGGCGCGCGAGGAAGCGCGCGGCGGCGAAACCGGTTGCGGCTTGAATAAGGTTCTCGCAGCGCCGCGCTGCATCGGCGCCGTGCGTGGTTCGAGGCTCGGCGCTGCGCGCCTCGCACTTCACCATGAGGTGTGATTTTTTCTGGCACAGGTCGTTGCTACCGCTGCAGCCAAACCCTCGCCTCAGCCTGAGGTGCGCGTCGCAACGCAAGAGCGTTGCTCAGGCCAAATCGCGCCTTGCGCGATTGGGCAGAAGCTCGCCACTTGGCGAGCGTCGCGTTCGCAGCGCCTCGAAGGCCGCACGGCGCTCGTGCGAGGTGACATGAGCGAAACGCCGCTCCTCCCCGTCCTGCGCCGCCTGATCGCCGAGCAAGGGCCGATCAGCGTGGCCGCCTACATGGCGCTGGCGCTCGGCCATCCGCGCCACGGCTATTACATGACGCGCGATCCGTTCGGGCTGCGCGGCGATTTCACCACCGCGCCCGAGATCTCGCAGCTCTTCGGCGAGTGCCTCGCGGTCTGGTGCGCGCTCAGCTGGGATGCCATGAAGCGGCCGCTGCCGATCAACCTCGTCGAGCTCGGCCCCGGCCGCGGCACGCTGATGGCCGATCTCGTCCGCACGCTCGACCGCATCGCCCCCGATCTCGCGCGCGGCGCCGCGATTCATCTCATCGAGACGAGTCCGGTGCTGCGGGCGAAGCAGGAGGCGGCGCTCGAGGGGCGGCGCGTCGCCTGGCACGAGGCGCTCGCACGCGTGCCCGCGGGGCCGCTGCTGCTGATCGCCAACGAGTTCTTCGACGCGCTGCCGATCCGGCAATTCCTGCGCGCCGGCGAGGGATGGCGCGAGCGCCTCGTCGACTGGGACGAGGCCGAGCAGCGCCTCGTCTTCCGTGCCGGCCTGGAGCTGCCCGGCACGGTGCCCCCAGCGCTCGCGGCGGCGCCCGACGGCAGCGTGTACGAGACCAGCGCCGTCGCCACCGCGCTCGCCGATGAGATCGGCATGCGGCTCGCCGCGGCGCCCGGGGCGGCGATCATCATCGACTATGGACGGCGCGCGCCGGCCGCGGGCGATACGCTGGCGGCGATCCGCGATCGCCAGAAGGACGCCGATCCGCTGGCCGCGCCGGGCGAAGCCGATTTGACGGCGCATGTCGATTTCGCCGCGCTCGTGGAAACGCTCACGCGCGCACGTGCGCGCGGCTGGGGGCCGATCACGCAGGGTGGGCTGTTGCGCGCGCTCGGCATCGAGGCGCGGCTCGCCGCGCTCGCCGCCCGCGCCAATCCGGCCCAGGCCGAACGGCTCAAGCTCGGCGCCCGGCGCTTGATTGCGCCCGAGGGGATGGGCACTTTGTTCCTGGCGCTGGCGGCGACGTCGCCGCATCTGCCCGCGCCGCCCGGATTCGAAAGCCAAACTCCGCGATGACCACAGCGCCCGCCGCCCGCGCGCCCATCCTCTCCGGCCTCGCCGGAGTGCAGCACGGATTTTTCGGCCGCAAGGGCGGCGTGAGCGCGGGCATCTACGACAGCCTGAATTGCGGGCCCGGCTCCAAGGATGTGCCCGAAGCGGTGCGCGAGAACCGCGCCCGTGTCGCGCGCACGCTCGGTGCAGCGCATCTCCTCTCGCTCTACCAGCTGCACGGCATCGACGTGATCGCCGTGCGCGAGCCGTGGGAGAACGGCGCCAATCGCCCGCGCTGCGATGCCATGGTCACCGACCGCCCCGGCCTGGCGCTCGGCACGCTCGCCGCCGATTGCGCCCCGATCTTGTTCGCCGATGCCGAGGCCGGCGTCATCGGCGCCGCGCATGCGGGATGGCGCGGCGCGCTTGCCGGCGTCGCCGAGGCGACGGTGGCGGCGATGGAGCGGCTCGGCGCCAAGCGCCATCGCATCCGCGCGGCGCTCGGCCCCACGATCACACAGGCGAGCTACGAGGTGGGCGCGGAATTCCCGGCACCCTTCCTCGCCGAGCAGCGCGACAACGCGCGCTTCTTCGCCGCCGGCGCCAAGCCCGGCAAGCACCAGTTCGACCTGCCCGGCTACATCCTTTCGCGGCTCGCGCGCATCGGCATCGCCGCCGAGTGGATCGGCCACGACACCTGCGCCGCGCAAGACAGCTATTTCAGCTACCGCCGCACCACGCTCGCGGGCGGCGGCGACTACGGGCGCAACGTCTCGGCGATCATGCTGGAGCGGTGAGCACATTGCACGTAGGGGCGGGTCCCCGACC
>SBBV01000363.1 GCA_005240015.1 Candidatus Odyssella thessalonicensis
CCCTTCGACGTTGGGATCGGAGAGGATGATCTTGAACGCGGCGGTGACGCGCTCCTTGGTGGCGCCGCCGCCGACGTCGAGGAAATTGGCCGGCGCGCCGCCGTAGAGCTTGATGATGTCCATCGTCGCCATGGCGAGGCCGGCGCCGTTGACCATGCAGCCGATGTTGCCGTCGAGCTTCACGTAGTTGAGCGAGTATTTCGCCGCCTCGAGCTCAGTCGGGTCTTCCTCGTCCTCGTCGCGCAGCTGCTCCACATCGGGATGGCGGTAGAGCGCGTTGTCGTCGAAGTTCATCTTGGCGTCGAGCGCCACCACCTCGCCCTTGCCGGTGACGATGAGCGGGTTCACCTCGAGCAGGCTGGCGTCGAGTTCGACGAACGCCCTGTAGAGGCCCTGCAGCAGCTTGATGGCGGACTTCACCTGATCGCCTTCGAGGCCGAGCCCATAGGCGATGTTGCGGCAATGATGCGCCATCAGGCCCGTGGCCGGATCGATGACGATCTTCTTGATCTTCTCGGGGTGCTTGGCCGCGACTTCCTCGATGTCCATGCCGCCCTCGGTCGAGGCGATGATCGTGATGCGGCTCGTCGCACGATCGATGAGCATCGAGAGGTAGAGCTCGCGCTTGATGTCGGCGCCTTCCTCGATGAAGACGCGCTTCACTTCCTTGCCGGCGGGGCCGGTCTGCTTCGTGACCAGCACGTGGCCGAGCATCTTGGCGGCGTTGGCCCTCACCTCGTCGATCGACTTCACGACGCGGACGCCGCCCTTGCCGTTGGGGTCGTCCTTGAAGCGCCCGGCGCCGCGCCCGCCGGCATGGATCTGCGACTTCACCACCCAGACCGGCCCGCCGAGCTCCTTGGCGGCGGCTTCGGCCTCGGCCGGCGTGTAGGCGACCTTGCCGCGCGGCACGGCGACGCCGAATTTCCGGAGCAGATCTTTCGCTTGATATTCGTGGATGTTCATCGCGGGCTCGTTTCCGTCCGCTTTCGCAAAGCGCTTCCTAAATTGTCGTCCCCGCGAAAGCGGGGACCCATGCGGCGCATCCGCCGTACGATCCTGCCATCCTCTCGCACGGCATCAGCCTTCGGTCCCCGCTTTCGCGGGGACGACTAAGGGGGTTAGCGGGTGAGGCAAGCAACATGCAATTCACGCCGCCGCCAGCATCTTATTGGTTACCTCGACGAGGCCTTTGACCGCATTGACCGAGTGCTCGAACATCTTCTTCTCCTCGGCATCGAGCGTGATCTCGACGATCCGCTCGACGCCGCCGGCGCCGATGACGACCGGCACGCCGACATAGAGTCCGTTCACGCCGTATTCCCCCGTGAGGTAGGCGGCGCAGGGCAAGAGGCGCTTCTTGTCCTTCAAGAACGACTCCGCCATCGCGATGGCCGAGGCGGCCGGCGCATAGAAGGCCGAGCCGGTCTTCAAGAGGTTCACGATCTCGGCGCCGCCGTCACGCGTGCGCTTCACGATCGCGTCGAGCTTCTCCTTCGTCGTCCAGCCCATCTTGACGAGGTCGGGCAGTGGAATGCCGGCGACCGTGGAGTAGCGCACCAGCGGCACCATGGTGTCGCCATGGCCGCCCAGCACAAAGGCCGAGACATCTTCGACCGAGACTTTGAACTCGTCGGCGAGGAAATGGCGGAAGCGCGCCGAATCGAGCACGCCCGCCATGCCCACGACCATGTTGGGCTTGAACCCCGTCACCTCCTTCATCGCACCCACCATCGCATCGAGCGGGTTGGTGATGACGATGACGAACGCGTTGGGCGCGTTCTCCTTGATGCCCTTGCCGACCGCGGCGATGACCTTGGCGTTGATGCCGACCAAGTCGTCGCGGCTCATGCCGGGCTTGCGCGGCACGCCCGCCGTCACGATGCACACATCGGCGCCCCTGATGTCGGCGTAGCTTGCCGTGCCTTTATAAGAGGCATCGTAGCCTTCGACCGGGCCGGCCTGCGCGATGTCGAGCGCCTTCCCTTTGGCGAGGCCCTCGGCATCGGGGATGTCGAGCACGACGATGTCGCCGAGCTCCTTCATGCCGGCGAGCAAGGCGAGCGTGCCGCCGATCTGGCCGGCGCCGATGAGGGCGATTTTCTTGCGAGCCATGGGTTTTCCCAGCGAGCGATGGTGATTGCGAGAGCGCCGGGGCGGCGCCCGAAGGGTGAAAAGCGGCGTTTCGCCGGCGCCGGGCGGAACCTCGGCGCGGCGGAAAACGCAGCCGGAAAAGGCGGATAGACGGCTGCGCCCTCTAGCGCGAAATGCCGCATCGAGCAAGGGGACATGGCGGCGCGGGAACGTGCGCGCGGCGCCGACTTCCCCTTCCCCCGCAAACGCGGGGGAAGGTCGGGAGGGGGTGAGGACGAGTACACGCGGAGCAGGACGACGGCCGCGGCGTCCTCCGCTTCCGCACCGGTGCGGCTCATTGTCTTCGCCCCCTCCGGACCGCGCGAAGCGCGGTCCACCTCCCCCGCTATTCGCGGGAGGAGGGAAGTTGCGACGCGTCCAACCGCTCAGGCCAACTCAGGGATCAATACCCCCGTCCCGGGTCGACGATGTTCAGGAACGGCTCGCCGGCGCGCAGGCGGCGCAGGTTTTCCACGATCTGGTGCGCGGCGGTGTCGGGATTGGTGGTGCCCGCATTGTGCGGCGTCACCCGGATCTTGGGATGGGTCCAGAACGGGTGCCCGGGCGGCAGCGGCTCCTGGCGGAACACGTCGAGCTGCGCCGCGGCGAGATGGCCGCGGTCGAGCGCCGCCAAGAGCTCGGCCTCGACCACGTGGCCGCCGCGCGCGGCGTTGATGACGACCGCCCCCTTGGGGAGAGCGGCGAAGGTTTCGGCGTTCAAGATGCCCTCGGTCTCCGGCGTGAGCGGCAAGAGGCAGACAACGATCTCGCTGCGCGCGAGGAACGGCATCAGCGCTTCGCGGCCGTGGAAGCTTGCTACGTGCCGGAACTGCTTCGGCGTGCGGCTCCAACCGGCGAGTTGGAAGCCGAACGGCGCCAGCTTGAATGCGAGATCGCGGCCGATCTCGCCCATGCCGAGAATGCCGA
>SBBV01000142.1 GCA_005240015.1 Candidatus Odyssella thessalonicensis
CCGGTTACTGGCTCAAGCACGTTGCGGTCAGCCCCGGCATGAAAATGCCTTGGGGCGACGTCGCGATGGCGGCAGCCGATCAGAAGTTCATGCCGACGACGGCTCCCAAGTGCGGCAGGTAGGCTGCCGACGACGGCCACCGAGAGCGGGGGCATCGCGGAGAGGATTCGCTCTGCCCCTGCTCGTTGTGGCGCTCGGCGGTCTCGGCTCTCTTCTGGGGCCAGACGGACCGGGGGGCGGGATCGCTAGCGCGCAATCGCGCGGCGATTCGAAGCGCGGGGAGGAGCTTTTCGGCGAGAAGGGCTGCAACGGCTGCCATCGGATCAATGGCGTCGGTGGTGAGGTCGGGCCTGATCTCACGCGCGTCTTCAAACTCGATCTGGCCAGGGAACGCCCTGGGCAGAACGAGGCGGATATCACCGCGTACGTGAAGGCGTCCATTCGAGAGCCGCAAGCGTATATCGTGCCCAAATTCCCGAAGCCGTCACCGATGCCCTCCGCCAAGATGTTCGAGCTCTCGGAGCGAGACATCGACGATCTGGTCGCCTACCTCCGGAAAGCCGGAGGGGCGGCCAGAGCGAAATAGCTCGGGGCGGCCGACCGCCTTTTTCAACGTGCGACCGCTCGGACGCAGCAAATTCATAGATCGACCGAGGTGCCTGATGTTCCTCGCAGTCGTGATCCGACGTCTAACCCGACTCCTGCCGGTGTGCATTGTGCTTTCGATCGCGATGGGCGTGCAAAGCGCTCGCGCCCAGGGGCCGGCGCAGTGGAAAAGCGAATGGCCGCGAACCGACTTGTCGCGGGCGACGGTCCCGCTCGGCCAAATCCGCTCGGTAATCGGCAAGGACCGCATTTCCGCCATTGACAAGCCGAGATTCGCCCCGGTGCGTTCCGCCGCTTGAGCGCGTCGTGGTCGTGGAGCGGAGTAGAGCGCGGATTGGCTAATCCAGCCTCGTTTCTCGCGGAAATTCCCTGCAGATTCCCTGTTTATCAGGGAATTTGGCTAGAGGAGAGTTCGATTCGTGACGGCGCACACCGCTAGCCGCGGCGATATAGTGCGCAAGGTCAAGCTTGGCGGACACTGCCGCGTTCGATGACGAATAGCTGATTCACGAGCGCCGCGGAGTGCGTGTAGTCCGATTCCGACAATAGCACCGCGAGATTGTCGGCCCTGAGTCCCGCGATGACCTCGACCAGACGATGGGCGAGCGCGGGCGCCACGCCCTCGAACGGCTCATCGAGAAGCAAAAGCCGCCGGCCGGTCATGAGCGCACGCGCGAGCGCCACCAGCTTCTGCTGCCCGCCGCTCAGTTGCATGGCCTTGCGCGCGGCGAATGATTTCACTTCGGGGATGGCCTGATAGATCCAGCGCAGCCGTTGGGCGATGTCGGCGCTGCCGGTTGCCCAGGCGGGCACGAGCACGTTCTCTTCGACGGTGAGCTCGGGAACCAGGCGCCGGTCCTCGGGCATGTAGCCGATGCCGAGATGCGCGCGCCGGTGCGGGGACGCTTTCGCCAGGTCCTGGCCGTCCAGCGCGATCGCTCCGCGTATCCCCGCAATCAATCCCATGATGCTGCGCATCAGCGTGGTCTTGCCGGCGCCGTTGCGGCCGACGAGGCCGGCGACGGCGCCAGGCGGGATGACGAGATTGACGCCGTGGAGAATCGCGGTCTCCTGGATCGACACTTGAAGATCGCGCACCTCCAACATCGCCGCCGCCTATCGCCGCCGATGCAATTCGGCGCCGATCACGTATTGGCGCACGTCCGCATTCGTCAGCACCTCGCGCGTCGGCCCGTCGGCGATGACACGGCCGTCGTAGAAGGCCACGACTCGCGCGGCATGCCGCTCGACGATCTCCATGTCGTGCTCGATGAACATGATCGTCGCCTCGGTC
Source organism: Candidatus Odyssella thessalonicensis (assembly GCA_005240015.1). Lineage (GTDB taxonomy): Bacteria > Pseudomonadota > Alphaproteobacteria > Bin65 > Bin65 > SBBV01. Next base: position 1,901 of record SBBV01000142.1, read on the forward strand.
GCCCGTAGCGCATCCAGGATTGTGGTCATGATCGGGAACTTCTCTTCGACGCTGATGCCGCTCGTCGGCTCGTCGAGCAGCACGATCGCCGGCCTGCCCACTGTGGTCATGGCGATGTCGAGCAGCTTGCGCACGCCCTGCGGAAGCACCGTGATCATGCGGTCGCGAAATTCGCTGAGGCCGTAGTCGGCGAGGAGCCGTTCGGCCGACTCGATCCGTGCCGGCGAGCGGAGCGCGCGCCAGAACCCGAGCCGCCGCGACGACGCGATGCCAAGCGCCACCAGCACGTTGTCGAGCACCGTGAGGCCAGGAAAGAGCTGGGGAATTTGAAAGGAGCGGCAGATGCCCAGGCGTGTGATCTCGCGCGGCGGCAAGGCCGTGATGTCGCGGCCGCGGTAGAGGATGGTGCCGGCGTCGGGCGTGAGATAACCCGTCACCATGTTGACGAAGGTGGTTTTCCCGGCACCGTTGGCGCCGATGACGCCGACGATTTCCTGTGCTTCGACGCGCACGTTCACTGCGGCGGCGGCGATCACGGCACCGAACGCCTTGTCGAGATTGCGGGTCTCGAGGATCGGGGTGCTCATGACCGCGTCACGAGCCGGGGCCGCCGGCGGAACAGGGACCACAGGCCACCCGGCATGAAGATGATGACGAGCAGCATGGTGGCGCCGACGACCATCTGCCAGGTGTTGGGCGAGTAGGCGAAGGCGTAGGTCCGGATCATCTCGAAGACAAAGGACCCGAGGAAGGGCGCCGCGACGCTGCCGGTGCCGCTCAGAATCGCGACGAACACGAACTCGCCCGAGGTCGTCCAATAGGCGAGGTCGGGGTCGATGTGGCCGGTGGCGACGGCAGTTAGCGCCCCACCTGCGCCGGCCAGCGCTGCCGACAGCACGTATTTGACGTGGAGGGCGCCACGCACCGATGCCCCGAGATACTCGACGCGGATTTCGTTCTCGCGGATCGCTTCACCAAGATAGCCGCGCGTGGAGCCGAGATAGCGATGCAGGAGCAGCGCGGCCGCGAAGGCGACGCTTGCGGTCAGCACGAACAGAGCGTGGCGGGCCGCCGTACCGGCGAACGCGAAGCCGAGGAAGGTTGGCGTGGGCAGATTGAATCCGTCGGTGCTGCCGAGGGCGGAGCTTTTCACCAGCAAGCCGTAGAGGATCATCGAGAACGCGAGGCTCAACATGGCGAAGAAGATCTCGCGGTAGCGGGTGAGCAGAAAGCCGAGCACCCAGGCCACGGCGCCGGCCACGGCCACGCCGAGCGCGAGCAGCGCCAGCGCCTCCGTCACCTTCAGGAGGTTGACGCCGAGCCCGGCCGCGTAGGCTCCGAGACCGTAGTAAAGGCCCTGGCCGAACGAGACGAGGCCGGCGCGCATCAGCAGCATCAGGCTCAGCACGACCAGCCCCTTTGCGAGCGCAATCAGGGTGATGAAGCGCAGCCATCCCGGCATTAGGAATCCGGCCGCGATCAGGCCGCAGAACAGAAGGAAAGGCAGCCCGATGGCGACGGCGGGGCCGCGCATCAGATCTTCCGCGCGACGACGCGGCGGAACAGTCCCTGGGGACGGAACGCCAGCACCAGCGACATGACGCCATATATGACGAACAACTCGGCCTCGGGCAGCAGGTGGACCGAGCTCGCGCGGCTGATGCCGACGACGAGCGCGCCGATCGCCGCACCCTCGATGCTTCCGAGTCCGCCGATCACGACAACCGCAAAGGCGAGCACGATCAGCTCGACGCCGATGCTCGGGACGACCGAGGTGGTGGGCGCGGTGAACGCCCCGCCGAGCGCGCCCAGCATCGCGCCAATGACGAACGTGACCGTGAAGACGCGGCGCACGTCGACGCCCATGGCCGCGCTGATCTCGCGGTCGTGGATCACCGCCAGCAGCAGCTTGCCGTTGCGGGTGCGGTTCAGGCCCCACCACAGCAAGGCGCCGGTGACCGAGGCGAGGGCGATCAGCCCGAGGTCGTAGACCGAGAAGGCGAGACCCGAGATCTGCACCCGCCCCAAGAGCCCGTAAGGCTGCGACGCGTAATAGGGACTGGCGCCCCAGATCACCTTGATCGCGTCCTCGATGATCAGGAATACGCCGTAGGTGACCAGCACGATGACGATCTCATCGCGCCCGTACATCAGCCGCAGTACGCCGCGCTCGATCAGCAGCCCGAACACGAGGCCGACCACGACCGCCACGAGCAGCAGCAGCGCATAGCTCGCGAGCGGCGGGTAGCCGCCCGCGAAGTAGCTGCCGATCGCCGAGACCGCGGTATACGCGCCGAGCGCATAGAGACCGCCGTGCGCGATGTTGAGGATCTTCATCACGCCGAAGATCAGGGTCAGGCCGGCGGAGACGATGAACAGCCAGGACGAGTAGATGACACCGTCCACGAGAATGGCAACGAGCGTCAGCATGCGCCCTCGATCCCGATCGCCCTCGACTGCGTGCTCCAAAAACAGGGGCCGGGAACGGCCCGGCCCCCTGGCCCGGAAGCCCGGCCGCGCTCAGTTACACTTGGCGCCTTTGAAGCCACTCTTGATCCACGCTTCGCTCTTGACGCCCTCTGGCGGGTTCACGCATTCGGCCGCATAGTATTTGACGTCGACGAAGGTCGGCTGCCCGGCCGCCTTGTCGAACTTGTAGGTGCCGATCGCGTTGTCGCCGATGGCCTGGTGGCCCTTGCCGAGCGCCATCCGGATCTTGCCGCTGGGCGTTTCGAATTCGAGAAATTCGAACGCTTTGATCACGGCCTCCTGGGTCGGCACCTTGCCGGTGCCCGCGGCCGCTTTCTCGTACGCCGCTTTGACGCCGAGGAATGCGATGGCCATCTTGTAGGAGGCATAGATCGGCGGCGTGGCGAAGCGGTCGTAGTAGGCCTTGCGGAACCAATCGTTGAGCGCGCTCGGCTTGGCGAATAGGCCATGCGTACCGCGTGCGCCAATGATCGTCCCGTCGGGGATCTGCGCGCCGAGCCGGAAGATGGCGGGCTCGCCGGCGGAGAGCAGCACCTTGCGCGCGTCGAAGACGCCACGCGCCCTCGCCTGCAAGACGAAGCCCTCAAGGTCGGCGCCCCAGAAACTTGTGTGGAGAATATCTGGTTTGCCAACCAAGAGCGCCGAAATCTCCGCGCCGTATTGCCCGGCGCCGAGCTTGGGGAACTGCTCGGTCACGATCGAGATGCCGGGTTTGAGCGCTTGCATCGAAAGCCTGAAGTCGGCCCAGGAGTCCTGGCCCCAGGCGTAATTCTGATTGAGCCCGGCAATGCTCTTGGCCTGCGGCGCCGTCTCAGCGAGGTAACGGGCTGCGGCAACGTTGTCCATCGTGCCATGCGGACCGGTGCGGAACAGGTAAGTATAGCTGGCATCTTCGAAAATGCGCGGCGTCCCGCAATCGAAGAAGATCGTGAGCTTCTTCAGTTCCTCGGTCACCGGCGCCACGGCCAGGCAGTCGCCGCTCGAGATGTAGCCGATGACGAGGTCGACATTCTCGCGCTGGACCAGGTTCCGGTATTCGGTGACCTGTTTGGTGGTGCCGCCAGCCTCGTCGATGACGACCGTCTGGATCAGCGCCCCGGCGATTCCCTTGCTGTTGTAGGGAGCGGGCACCGTGCCGTTGTTGATCGCCTCGACCATGAGTTCGGCGGCGTTTCGGGCCGGGATACCGAACGGCCCAGCGGCGCCGCCGGACAGGAACGTGACGATGCCGATCTTGAGCTTCGGTGCCTCCTGCGCCTGACTGCCCAGCGCGGCGCTCAGCAGGGCTAGAGTTGCAGCGACCAGAGCCCTTACCGGACGCTTCGGTAGCAGGAAGGAAGCGCTAATAACGTTAGGCATGGTCATAGTCACTCTCCCTTGCTTTGCTGGTTTGATTGCCATCACGCAGTTTCTCGTGATCCCGGCATCGTTTGGTTGGTCGCATTAAGAACAGCATACTATCGCCCACCAGAGGGTGCCAGCTATCGCCCACCAGAGGGTGCCAGCTGGCGGCAGCAGGAGACGTATCATCCACGAGAATGGATTTGCGGCCGCGGGAAGGCTTGTGGCTTCGCGCATCACGTCTACGCTTGCACGTGATTTCCGATACCCACGGCCGGCGGCGAAGGCAATGAGTATGAGGTTCACCATCGCGGCCGCGCGTCACACCAAACCCGAGGACATCGCGTTCTGAATCTCCGCTGCCGAATTGATGGCCATCGCAGCGGCCGGGGCACGCGCCGCTAAAAGACCGGTATCTCACGATAGGTCCCCACAAGCATTTGAGTCGCTCGACGATGTCGCCCATTGGCGCCCCCGCACGGACGAGCTCGATTGTTACCGGCATGATGTTTTGGCTCTCGTCCTGGCGACCGCGACGAGCTTTTCGAGCAGCCTTTCCACCTTCGCTTCGTCGCGCGTGGCGCGCACATGCTTCAACCGTGCGATCTGGTGCTCGGCCGTCGTCGGGTCGCGATCTTGCCGGGAACGCGCTTAGACGTGCGCCGCAAGAGGTCGCCGAGTGTGTGCTGACGAAGCCGGTCCGGGGCGATCGGTCGCTCTGCCTTCATGCTGTCTACTCCCGAATGGGCAGCCCGTAGAAAAAATGAACCTTGCGCCGAAAGCGGCGCTTTGTCCGTTCACCAGCGCCCGGCGCGCGCAGTGGTGTGCTGCGGCCGAGAATACGCTAGGCGAGCGCGCAGTGTCTCGAGATAGTGCATCGGCTACGCCGCAGGCACGAAGCGCGCGGAGCAGGGGGAGTTTGGCCTGGAGCAGAGTTGGATCGTGACTGCGCGCACCGCCAGCTGGTCCGGTTTTCCCGGGTCCGCCAAGGCGATTGGCGTATTTCGCCGCAAACCGGGCCGTTTGGACACTCAAACCGGAGCGGAGCCTCGCTACTTCGTGCCGAAAAGACGGTCACCGGCGTCTCCGAGTCCCGGAACGATGTAGGCGTGGTCGTTGAGCCGCTCGTCCACGGCAATCGTGTAGATCGGCACGTCGGGATGCTCGGCCGTCAGCGCGGCGATCCCTTCCGGCGCCGAGAGGAGGCACGCGAACCTGATGTTCTCGACGCCCAGATCCTTGAGGCGCCGGATCGCGGCACAAGCGGAATTGCCGGTCGCGAGCATCGGATCGACGACGATGACGAGGCACGCGGACACGTCTTCGGGCACCTTCAAGTAATATTCGACGGCGTCGAGCGTGCTGGGGTCGCGGTAGATGCCGATGTGTCCCACGCGCGCCGAAGGCACGAGCTCGAGCATCGCGTCGACGAGCCCGAGGCCTGCGCGCAGGATCGGAACCAGGCAGAGCTTTTTCCCCGCCAGCACCGGCGCTTTCATCCTGGCGAGCGGCGTCTCGATTTCCTGCTCGGTCAACGGCAAATCGCGCGTCAGGTCGTAGAGCATCAGCATCGCGATCTCGCGCGCGAGCTGGCGGAATTCGGCGGTCGGCGCGTCGGCGCGGCGCATCAGCGTGAGCTTATGCTGCGCCAATGGATGGGTGACGACGTGAACGTTGGTGGACATCCTGCCTTCCATGAATTCTCCGGCGCGGCTCAAAACACCGTGCCATCACTGATGATGCGAAAAGGCGGCCCGCCGTCAGGCCGGCGCTCGCGCGCGATTCTTCGGCCCGCGGCCCAGGTGCCGCCTTCGAGGATACGCGCGAGCGGCAGGTCCTCGCGGGTGCGGCCGAGCTTCGCGCGAATGGCATCGGCGATGTGGTCGAGCAGAGCCACGGTAAGCGCGCGCCATTCGACCACCGCCGCGTCACCGACCGAGAGCTCTCGCGCCGCGAGTGCCGGGTCGCGCGGCTCGATCAAGCCGAGATCGACCATCAGTCCGCCATTGCGGTATTCGGCGAGGCCGGTCAGCCCGTCGACGCCGATCACGGCGATGCCGGCGTCCTCGATCGGCTCGATCAGCGAATAGGTCAGCCACTGCGAAAGCTTGTGAAAGGGCACGAGGCCCGCGCTCGCGTCGTCGGCGCGCGCCGCCGGGTGCTGCCACGTGTCGCCGAGATTCCGGCCGCCGAGCACGATCCGCCCCGGCCAGATCGCGCCGAGGCCGTCCAGCACCGCCCCGAGAATCGCGTTCGCCTCGAGCTTGCCGCCGACAGCGCGTCGCGCGAGATGATCCAAGATATACCCCGGCCGCGCCGGGCCGTCGCGGACCGGTGCGAACAGCGCCGGCGCGGCGACCAACGCCTTGCCGAGCCGGCGCAGCAAGTCTGCGCGGCCCTCGAGTCCGTGCATCGGGTTCGAAGCGGAGACCTGGAACGCGGCGGCGAGCTTGGCCGTGTCCAAGCCGCTCAGAGCCTCGGCATCGGCGCGCAGCGGAGCCTTCGCGCTGCTCGAAAAGAGACCCGCCGCGAACATTGCGCAGCTCGCCACCGCCAGGCCTTCCGAGCGTGCGTGCACACCGCCACCTGCTTCGCGATAGGACCAAGCCGGCCCCGCACCGGCATCGAGCAAGACGGAGGTGACGGCAAGGTCGATTCGGATGCGCGCCACCTCGTCGGGCGGGAGATGGCCGAGGCCGTTCTTCAATGCGCCCCAGCGGTCGCGCCCGCCCACCGCGAAGTGGCGCCAGCGGCTGTGGAATGGAATCTCAAGACTTGGATAGTTCGCGCGAATCGTCGCGAGCACGTAGTCTGCCGCAGGCTGGAGGCGCTCCGGGAAATAGCGAAAATGCGGCAGCGCATCGCGCTCGGCGATCCCGAGCAGCAGCTGCGCGCGCACGCGCACGGCATCGGCCGTGCAGAGCCACGTCGCGGCGCGCGCCGCTTTCTCGTCGAGCGGTGCTTTAACGCTAGTCCTCAAGCCGCCGTCCCTTGGGGCTGGCGAGCTCCTCGGCGGTCGGCGCGAGGCTTGTGTAATAGCCGGCAGCGCGCTTGGCATCGAGCTCCACACGCGCGTCGGCGGGAATGAGCTCGGGCGGAATCTCCACGCGCTCGACGACCTCGATGCCGCTCTCGACAATGGGCTTGAATTTCATGTCGCTCATCGAGGCGAAGCGGTCGATGCGGCGGATGCCGAGCCAGTGCAGAACGTCGGGCATCAGCTCCTGGAAGCGCATGTCCTGCACGCCGGCGACGCACTCCGTGCGCGCGAAATAGGTGGCCGCGCGGTCGCCGCCGTCTTGCCGCTTGCGCGCGTTGTAGACCAGGAACTTCACGACCTCGCCGAGTGCGCGGCCCTCCTTGCGATTGTAGACGACGAGGCCCGCGCCTCCCTGCTGCGCCGTCGCGACACAGAGCTCGACCCCGTGCGCGAGATAGGGGCGGCAGGTGCAGATATCCGAGCCGAACACGTCGGAGCCGTTGCACTCGTCGTGCACGCGGCAGGCCACCTTGCGCGTAGGATCCGCCAGCGCCGCGACATCGCCGATGATGTAGATCGTGATGCCGCCGATCGGCGGCAGGAATACCTTGAGGTCGGGCCGCGTCACAAGCTCCGGAAACATGCCGCCCGTGTGCTCGAAGAGGGCGCGGCGCAATTTGCTCTCGGCGAGGCCGAAGCGCTCGGCGATGCCGGGCAGGAACCACACCGGCTCGATCGCGGCCTTGGTGACGCGCGCGCTGCCATTGGCGTTGAGGATCTTCTCGTCAGGCTTGAGCCGGCCAACTGCGATGGCCTGTTGCAGCTCGGGCATCGCTATGTGCGCGCGGGTGACCGCGATGGTCGGCCGGATGTCCCAGCCTTCCTTGAGGCGCTCGGCGAACGCCTCGGCGACGAGATGCCCCCAGGGATCGAGCGAGACGATCTTCTTGGGATCGCCCCATTGTGGGTGCGGGCCGATCGTCGCGGCGGGCGCCGTGTTGGTGAGATCGGGCACGTGGATCGGATCGAGCTTGCCGGCCGCGATCGCGAGCGCCCGATAGATGACATAGGCGCCGGCGTGCGCGCCAATCACGTTGCGCCGGCCATTCTTGAGCGAGGCGAGCACGGGACCGCGCTCGGCCGCGGTGGGCGCACCCCAATGGACCGGCGGCGGCTTGGCCCCGCTCTGCGGATGCGAGGTGAGCTGGATGTGATGGTTCTTCATCAGGACGCAAGCGCCTCAAATCTTCACAAGTTATGCTAGCATCGCAAATACCGACTAAATGGTCAAAACACAGACGAGGCGCAAAGGGGTGCGGGGGGGTGGTTCACGAACTTGACGCGACGTAGTCGCGGCGCCGAGCAGAGGTCTTACGCGGAAAGTGCCAGCCTTATCCGCTATTTCGCAATCCCGCCGCGATGCCGTTGATCGAAAGATGAATGCCTTCGACGACGCGGGGATCGCCGTCGCCAGCGCGGTGACGCCGGAGCAACTCGACCTGCACGTGGTGCAGCGGGTCGATATATGGAAAACGGTTGCGGATCGAGCGCGCGAGCAACGGGTTGCTTTCGAGCAGCACGCGTTGGTTCATGATCGCCAAGAGCGCGTCGGCCGTGTCGCGCCACTCAGCGCGCAGTCGGCCGAAGATCGCCTCTCTCAGCGCCGCATCACCAACCAGCTCGGCGTAGCGCGAGGCGATGGCGAGATCGCTCTTGGCCATCACCATGTCCATGTTGGAAAGCGCCGTGCGGAAGAACGGCCAGTCGCGATACATCGCCCGGAGCACGGCGAGGCCCTCGTCGGGGTGCTCTCCCGTCCAGGCCTTCACCGCGGCGCCGAATCCGTACCAGCCCGGCAGCATGACGCGGCATTGCGCCCAGCTGAACACCCACGGGATCGCGCGCAGGTCCGCGATGCCCGAGGAGCCCGAACGCGACGCGGGCCGGCTGCCGATGTTGAGATTGGCGATCTCGCCGATGACCGTCGATTCGCGGAAATAGCGCTCGAAGCCCTCGGTCTCGTAGACGAGCGCGCGATAGGCACGGTGGGCGTACTCTGAAAGCGCCTCCATCGCCGCGACGTGCTCGGCGCGGGGCGAAGCCCTTTCGCCGGAGAGCAGCGTCGCCTCCAGCATCGCCGCCGCCAGAGTCTCGAGGTTGCGGCGGCCGACTTCCGCGTTCGAATACTTGGCAGCGATGACTTCGCCCTGCTCGGTGATGCGGATCGAGCCTTGGACCGCGCAGC
>SBBV01000100.1 GCA_005240015.1 Candidatus Odyssella thessalonicensis
GAGGGGGCCGGCGTCTCACCAGACGGAATCGCCGTAACCCCCACCCGGAGCAGCGCGCGCGAAGCGCGGGCTTGGCTCCGACCGCCCCCTCAAGGGGGGCGGTGACGACAATGCGAAGGATCTCGGTATGACCGCCGCCGCTGAACCCGAACGCAAAGGCTGGCTCGCTTCGCTCGCGGCCTACCGCGACCGGCGCGTGCTGGCGATGCTGTTCCTCGGCTACTCGGCCGGCCTCCCGTTCCTGCTCGTGTTTGGAACGCTCTCGGCTTGGCTGCGCGAGAGCGGCATCTCGCGCACGACCATCGGCTTTCTCGTTCTCACTACCTTCGCCTACTCCCTGAAATTCGCCTGGGCGCCGTTCGTCGACCGGCTCCCGCTGCCGTTCCTCGACCGCCGGCTCGGGCGGCGTCGTAGCTGGATGCTGCTGGCGCAGCTCATCATCGCGATCGGCCTCCTCGGCATCGCGTTCAACGATCCGAGCAAGAACCTCGCAGTGACGGCCGCCTTCGCCGTGGTGACGGCGTTCGGCTCGGCGACGCAAGACATCGCGATCGACGCGTTCCGTATCGAATCGGCCCCGGTCGGGCTGCAGGGGGCTGCCGCCGGCGCCTACCAGCTCGGCTACCGCCTCGCGCTACTCACCGCCGGCGCCGGCGCGCTCAAGATCGCCGCCATGGCCGATTGGACCGCCGCCTATGTCCTGATGGCGATCCTGGTTTCGGTCGGCATGATCACGGTCCTGCTCGTGCGCGAGCCAGAGAAGGCGCCAGCGCAGCCGGACGCGGCGACGGCCGAAATCGCCGCGCCGCTCGAAAAGGGCGGCTGGCTCGCGCGTGCCGGGGCCTGGATCATGGTGGCCGTGGTCGGCCCGTTCATGGACTTCTTTTCGCGCCACGGCTGGACGGCGCTGCTGATCCTGCTCCTCATCGGCTCGTATCGGCTCACCGACATCACGATGGGCGTGATGGCGAACCCGTTCTACATCGACGTCGGCTTCACGAAGAGCGAGATCGCCGAGGTCAGCGGCCTCTACGGCGTGTGGATCGGTATTTTGGGCGCGCTCTTGGGCGGCGTGGTCGTGGCGCGCTGGGGCTTGATGTGGCCGCTCGTGATCTGCGCGTTCCTCGCCGCCGCCTCCAACCTGCTGTTCTACGTCGTCGCCGTCGACGGCCGCGAGATCCTCGAGCTCGGCCGGTGCCCAGATTCGCTTTGCCTGCCCGACGATCCCGCTGGCGTGAAGCGCGGCGACATCTGGCTGCTCTACATGACGATCACCGCCGAGAATCTCGTCGGCGGCGCCGCCGGCACCGTGCTGATCGCGTATCTCTCGAGCCTCACCAACACCGCCTACACCGCCACGCAATACGCGCTGTTCGGCTCGCTCTGGAGCTTCGTCGGCAAGCTCGTCGCCAGCACCTCGGGGCTCGTCATCGACGAGACCAGCTATCCGTTCTTCTTTGTCTACACGGCCGTATTGGGCGCGCCCGCGGTGCTGTTCGCGTTCCTCCTCCTGCTGCGGACGCGGCGCCAAGCAAGGCGGCGCGAGCAGGCTGAAGCACACGCGCCCACTCCCGCGCCGGCCTCCGCCAAGGCGCGTCCTGCGGAGTAGGAAGCGATGAAGAACATAGTCGCCGAGCTGGCGCCCACCGGCGTGCTGCGCGCCGGCATCAACCTCTCGAATTTTCTGCTCGTCTCGGGCAAGAGCGCAGGCGGCGAACCCGTCGGCGTGGCGCCCGACATGGCGCGCGAGATCGCCAAGCGGCTCGGGGTGCCGGTGAAATACGTCACGTTTCCGTCGCCGGCCGAGCTCGCCGATGCGGCCGAGAAAGGCGTGTGGGACGTCGCCTTCATCGGCGCCGAGCCGCAGCGCGCCGAGAAGATCGCGTTCACGCCGGCCTATGTCGAGATCGAGGCGAGCTATCTCGTGCCCGCGGGCTCGAAGCTCAAGGCCATCGCCGAGGTCGATCGTCCCGGCGTGCGCATCGCGGTGTTCGGGCGCTCGGCCTACGGCCTCTGGCTCGAGCGCAGCGTCGAGCGGGCGACGCTGGTGCGCGGCGATTCGATCGACGCCTCGTTCCGGCTCTTCGTCGACGAGAAATGCGACGCGCTGGCGGGCCTGAAGCCGCGTCTTCTGAAAGACGTTCAAACGCTGCCCGGCGCCCGCATCCTCGATGGCCGCTTCACCGCCGTGCAGCAGGCGATCGGCACCGCGCGCGCCAACGCGGCCGGCGCCCAGTTCCTGCGCCGCTTCGTGTCCGAGGCGAAAACCTCCGGTTTCGTCGCTGCGCTGATCGCGCGCCACCAGGTGCAGGGCCTGTCGGTGGCCGCATAGCGGAGTCGATTTTCATGAGGCGAACCGCTTCGCGGTTCCTCGTTCGGCAACCGCCGCTACGAATTCTTCTCGAGGATCGCGCCGGCGAGATAGAGCGATCCGGCGATGAGCAGGATCGCGGGGCCGCTGCCCGCCTGCGCCACGATCTCGGCGATGGCGGCGGCCGGGTCGGCGGAGTGCGTGGCGCTATGGCCGGCGCGCGCCGCGGTCTCGGCGAGCCCCGCCGGGTCGAGGCCGTTGTGGCCGCCCGGCACCGGCACGGTGTGGATCGTGGCGATGCGACCTCTGAGCTCGTCGAAGAACCCGACCGGATCTTTGCTGTCGAGCATGGCGGTGACGAGATGCACAGGCAAGTTCTGCCCGGCGAGCCAGGTGGCAAGGGCGCGCGCGCCGTGCGGGTTGTGGGCGCCGTCGAGCCAGAGCTCCCAGTCGCGGGGCAGCATCGCGGCCAGCGGTCCCGTTGTGAGCCGCTGCAGCCGCGCCGGCCAGCGCGCGCTCGCCATGCCGTGCGCGAGCGCCTTCTCGGGGAGCGTGAAGCGGTCGAGCTGCTCGAGGCAGGCCAGCGCCGCGCCGGCATTGTGATACTGATGCGCGCCCAGAAGGTTGGGTCGCGGCAGATCGAGCGTCCAGCGCGGCCCCTTGTAGCGAAACCCCGCGCTGGTTCGCTCCACGCGCCACTCGCGCTCCTCGACCAGCAGCGGCGTGCCGATCGACTCGGCCCGCATCGCGATCGGCGCCATCGCCTCGGCGAATTGCGCGCTCACGATCGCGGGCACGCGCGGCTTCAGGATGCCGGCCTTCTCGCCTGCGATGGCCGCGAGCGTATCGCCGAGATACTTCTGATGGTCGAGATCGACCGGCGTGATGCAGGTGACCGCGGGCCGCGCCACGACGTTCGTGGCATCGAGCCGGCCGCCCAGGCCCACTTCGAGCAGCAGGAGGTCGGCCGGCGTCTCGGCAAAAGCGAGGAACGCGGCGGCGGTGGTGATCTCGAAGAACGTGATCTCGGCGCCGGCATTCGCGGCCTCGACGCGCTCGAGCAGCGCCGCCAGCGCCGGGTCCTCGATCTCGCGACCGGCGAGCACGATGCGCTCGTTGAACTTGAGGAGGTGCGGCGAGGTGTAGACGTGGCAGCGATAGCCGGCCGCTTCGAGCGCCGCGCGGCAGAAGGCCACCACGGAGCCCTTGCCGTTGGTGCCGGCCACATGCACGACCGGCGGCAGCTTCTTCTCGGGGTGGCCGAGCGTCTCGAGCAGCCGCTCGATCCGCCCGAGCGAAAGATCGATGATGCGCGGATGCAGCGCCGTGAGACGGGCGAGCAGCGTGTCGATGGGGATCACGAGGCAAACGCGCGAACGACGCCCGGCACGAAGCGCGCAGTGTGCCCTCGCGCGGCATCCATCCTTCGAGGCGGCCGCGACGCTCGGCAAGTGCCGAGCTTCTGCCAAATCGCGCCAGGCGCGATTTGGCCTAAGCAACGCTCTTGCGTTGCGACCCGCACCTCAGGATGAGGCTGTTCCTGCAAACAGAGCCTCATCCTGAGGTGCGCCGCCCGCTTGGGCGGCGCCTCGAAGGATGGATGCAGGAGAAATCTTATCCGCCCGTGCCGCATGGCGGCCGGGACGATAATTCATTCGCGGCGAATGATAAACGCGAACGCGCTACCGCGCCGGCGCGGGCAGGCTCGGCTGCGGCTCGGTAGGAGGCGGCGCGGCCTGCTCGGCGGGGAACGGGATCACTTCGGCCGGCGGGTTGGGCCGCATCAGATGGCCGAGCACGCGGATCAGCGTGTCGCGCAGGTCCTTGCGCGCCACCACCATATCGACCATGCCGTGCTCGACCAGGAACTCGGCGCTCTGGAACTCGGGCGGCAGCTTCTCGCGGATCGTCTCCTCGATCACGCGCTTGCCGGCGAAGCCCACCATGGCCCCGGGCTCGGCGATGTGAATGTCGCCAAGCATCGCGAAGGACGCGGAGACGCCGCCGGTCGTGGGGTTGGTCATCAGCACGATGTAGGGCAGGCCTGCTTCCTTCACCTGGTCGATGGCGATTACGCTCCGCGGCATCTGCATGAGCGAGAGGATGCCTTCCTGCATGCGCGCGCCGCCCGAGGACGGCACCACGATCAGCGCCGCCTGCTGCAGAACCGCGAGCTTGGCCGCAGCGACGATGCCCTCGCCGACGGCGATGCCCATCGAGCCGCCCATGAAGCCGAAGTCGAAGCACGCCACCACCGCCGGCATCTCGCCGATGGTGCCGTGCGCGATCACGATCGCGTCCTGCCCCGGCGCGCGGCCCTCCTTGCCCTGCGCCTCCTTCAGGCGGTCGGAGTAGCGCTTGCTGTCGCGGAAGCGCAGCGGGTCGACCGGCACCTTGGGCGGCTCGATCGTGTTGAAGGTGCCGCCGTCGAAGAGATGGGCGAGGCGGTCCTTGGGGCCGATCCGCATGTGATGGCCGCAATGGGTGCAGACATAGAGATTGGCCGCGAGCTCGCGGTGGAAGATCATCTGCCCGCAGGCCGGGCATTTGACCCAGAGATTCTCGGGCACCTCGCGCGTGCTGGTCGAGACCAGCGCGCGGATCTTGGGGCGGATACGTTCCAGCCAGCTCATGCCGTTAACCAATTCGCGGGGAGGCGAGAGGGGGAAAATGCGACTTCCCGGCCCCGAAGTCGATAGGCGGAAGGGGCTAGTGCGACGGCGGGGCGCGGCGAATGGCTTCGCTTTTCCATGGGTTTAGCGCAAGCTCGCGGGCCAGGTGGGGTTTTCGGGTGGCGGCGGCATAAACCTTCTACATGGCAAGTCTTTACGATTTGAAGCCGCGCTTCCAGGCGCTGCTGCGCCCGCTGGCGCGCGGGCTGCTGGCGGCCGGGATCACGCCCAATGCCGTGACCTTGGCCGCGCTCGGCCTGTCGCTGCTCCTGGGTGCGGCGCTCGCGCTGTGGCCGGCCTCCGCCTGGGTCATGGCCGCGGTGCCGCTTGTATTGCTGTTGCGCATGGCGATGAACGCGCTCGACGGCATGATGGCGCGCGAGGGCGGGCAGGCGACGACGCTCGGCCTCGTGCTGAACGAGGTCGGCGACATCCTCGCCGACGGCGCGGTCTACTTTCCGCTGGCGCTGGCGCTCGGCGTCGATCCGTTGCTCGCCGCCGGCTTCGTGCTGCTCGCAGCGGTGAGCGAAGCGGCGGGCTTGTGCGGCGTCGCCACTGGCGCCGGCCGCCGCTATGACGGACCCTTCGGCAAGAGCGACCGTGCCGCCGCGCTCGGGGCGCTGGCGATCCTCGCAGCCCTCGCCGTTCCGCAGGCGGCGTGGATTAACTGGGTCTTCGGCGTGCTCGCGGTGCTGACCGCGGCCACGACCCTCAATCGCGTGCTCAAAGCCGCGCGGGGCCGCCCATGAGAGGCTGGTTCGATCTCAACCCGACCCTGCTGATCGCGCTCGGCGGAATTTTCGGCCTGCTCGTTGCGGCGAGCCTCATCATCGCGGCGCTCAAGAGTGCCCGGCCCGAGAAGGATTTTGCCGAGCTTGTGCAGCGCACGAAATCCTGGTGGCTGATGGCCGCGATCTTCACCGCGGCGCTGCTCGTCAACCGGGTGGCGGCGCTCGTGTTCCTCGGGGTCGTGAGCTTCCTGGCGCTCAAGGAATATCTCTCGATCATCCCGACGCGGCGCGCCGACCGGCGCGTGCTGTTCTTCCTCTATCTCGCGATTCCGATCCAGTACTACTGGGTCAGCATCGGCTGGTACGGGATGTTCATCATCTTCGTGCCGGTCTACATGCTGCTCTTCCTGCCGCTGCCGATGCTCGTGATCGGCCAGACGCAGGGATTCCTGCGCGCCATCGGCACCCTGCATTGGGGGCTGATGGTGACGGTGTTCAGCCTCTCGCACGCGGCCTACACGCTGATGCTGCCGGCGGCTTCCAACGCGATCGGCGCGTGGCGCGATCCCCACACCGGCGCGGC
>SBBV01000451.1 GCA_005240015.1 Candidatus Odyssella thessalonicensis
GTCTTCTGCATCGGCAGGAGCTTCGCGAGCGCGGCCCGGCGTCCGGCCTCGTCGCTGGCCATGATCATCTGGCGCATCGCGACGATGCGGTCGTCCTCGAAGAACATGTGCTCGGTGCGGCAGAGCCCGATGCCCTCGGCGCCGAAATCGCGCGCGACCTTGGCGTCGTCGGGCGTGTCGGCATTGGCGCGCACACCCAAGCGCCGAATCTTATCGGCCCAGGCCATGAGCGTCGCAAAATCGTCGGCCAGGCGCGGCTGGATCATCGGCACCTCGCCGACGAAGATCGTGCCGGTCCCGCCGTCGATGGTGACGCGCTCGCCGGCCTTGATCGTGGTGCCGGCGACGCTCATCGACTGGCTCTTGTAGTCGATGCGGATTTCGCCCGCGCCACAGACGCAAGGGCGCCCCCAGCCGCGCGCCACCACGGCCGCGTGCGAGGTCATGCCGCCGCGCGTCGTCAGGATGCCCTTGGCCGCGTGCATGCCATGCACGTCCTCGGGGCTGGTCTCGACGCGCACGAGGATCACGTTGTGGCCCTCGTTCGCCTTCTTCTCGGCGTCGTCGGCGGTGAAGACGACGATGCCCGAGGCGGCGCCGGGCGAAGCGGGCAGGCCGCGGCCGAAGACCGTGACTTGCGCCTTGGGGTCGAGCGTCGGATGCAGCAGCTGGTTGAGGGCCTGCGGCTCGATGCGGCGCACGGCCTCGGCCTCGTCGATGAGGCCCTCTTTCACCATGTCAACCGCGATCTTGAGCGCGGCGTGGACCGTGCGCTTGCCGGTGCGCGTCTGCAGCATCCACAGCTTGCCGCGCTGGACCGTGAACTCGATGTCCTGCATGTCGCGGTAGTGGCGCTCGAGCGTCGCCCGCACCTCGGCGAGCTGCCTGTAGATCGCCGGCATCTGCTCTTCCATCGCCGGCTCTTTCAAGCCCTGGCGCTTATTGCCCTCGATCGTGATCTGGCACGGCGTCCGGATCCCGGCGACGACGTCTTCGCCCTGCGCGTTGACGAGGTACTCGCCGTAGAAACGATTCTCACCGGTCGAGGGATCGCGCGTGAACGCGACGCCGGTGGCGCAGTCGTCGCCCATGTTGCCGAACACCATGGCCTGCACGTTGACGGCGGTGCCCCAGCTCTCCGGGATCTCGTGCAGCTTCCGGTAGGTGATCGCGCGGTCGTTCATCCAGCTGCCGAACACGGCGCCGACGGCGCCCCAGAGCTGCTCCCGGGGATCCTGCGGGAACGGCCGCTTCAGCTGCTCCGCGACCATCGCCTTGTAGCGGGTGACGAGGCGCTCGAGCGCCTCGGCCGCGAGCTCCGTGTCCTGCCGCGCGCCCTCCTCATCCTTCACCTGATCGAGGATCGTCTCGAAATCGTGATGCGGCAGGCCGAGCACCACATGGCCGTACATCTGGATGAAGCGGCGGTACGAGTCATAGGCAAAGCGCGGATCGCCGCTGGCCTTGGCGAGACCCTTGGCCGTCGTGTCGTTGAGGCCGAGGTTCAGCACCGTGTCCATCATGCCCGGCATCGAGGCGCGGGCGCCCGAGCGCACCGAGACCAGCAGTGGCCTTCCGGGATCGCCGAAGTTGGCGCCGACCATGCGCTCGACCGTGGCCAGCGCCGCATTCACCTCGGCTTCGAGCTCCTTCGGATATTTCCGGCGGTTGGCGTAGTAGTAGGTGCAGACCTCGGTCGTGATCGTGAAGCCCGGCGGCACCGGCAGGCCGATCAAGCTCATCTCGGCGAGATTGGCGCCCTTGCCGCCCAGGAGCGCGCGCATGTCCGCCCGCCCCTCCGCCTTGCCGTCACCGAAGCCGTAGACCCATTTCGTCATGCGATGCTCGTGTTCTTTCCGCCTCGACGTAGAAACGCCGGTTTCACCACAGAGGCGCAGAGGGCACAGAGGAAACCTTTGGCGCGCTTCGCGCGCAACCTTATCTTCTTTGTGCGCTCTGTGTCTCTGTGGTGAAACTTCATTTCCACCTGCACGCGTCAGCCTTCGATGCACGAGAAGTCCGCGATCTTGTCCATCGTCGAAGCCAGGCGCTGGAGCAGGGCCAGCCGATTGGCGCGCAGCTCCTCCTCCGGCGCATTGACCGTGACCTTATCGAAGAACGCATCGACCGGCCTGCGCAAGCCCGCCAAGAGCCGCATCGCGCCGGCGAAATCCTCTTTGCCGATGAGGGCGCCGCTCTCGCCGGCGACCTTGTCGAGCGCGGCGGCGAGCGTTTTTTCCTGGGCCTGCCGGTAGCGCGCCGCATCGGGCTCACCGAAGCGCTCGACCTTGTCCTTTTTCGCCTCGATGCGGACGATGTTCGCCGCACGCCGATAGGCGACGAGGAGATCCTGGCCGTCCTCGGACTCGACGAACTGGCGCAGCGCCTCCACGCGCGCGAGCAGGCGCACGAGGTCGTCCTCGCCGCCGAGCGCAAACACCGCATCGATGAGATCGTGGCGCACGCCCTTCTCGCGCAATGCCACCTTCAGGCGGTCGGCGAAGAAGTCGAGCAGCTCACGCGTCACCGCCTGCAGCGATTGGGCGAGACCTTCGCGCAGGGTCAACGGCGGGTTGGCGCTGTGCGAAGCCGGCTGCCCGGCCAGCGCGTGCTTGGACCAGGCGCCGGCGAAGGTCGGTGAAAGCGGAAGGCGGATGCCGTTCTCGACCAGCAGGCGGATGACGCCGAGCGCCGCACGCCTGAGCGCGTAGGGGTCCTTGGAGCCGGTCGGCTTTTCGTCGATCGCGAAAAAACCGGCCAGGGAATCGATCTTGTCCGCGAGGGCCACCGCGAGCGACACCGGCGCGGTCGGACATCTGTCCGACGGCCCCAGCGGGCCCCAATGCTCGGCGATGGCATCGGCCACGTCGCGGTCCTCATTATCGTGGATGGCATAGTAACGGCCCATTACACCTTGCAGTTCCGGGAACTCGCCAACCATGCCGGTCGTAAGATCGGCCTTGCACAGCTGCGCGGCGCGGCGGACTTTTCTCTCGTCGGCGCCGCTGATGTACTTCGCGATCTCGACCGCGAGCGCTTCGATGCGGCGCACTTTCTCGCCGCTCGAGCCGAGCTTCGCGTGCCAGGTGATTGCATCGAGCGCCGCGACGCGATCGGCGAGCTTCACCTTGCGGTCCGTCTCCCAGAAGAAGCGCGCGTCGGCCAGGCGCGCGCGCAGCACGCGCTCGTTGCCGGCGACCACCGCCGCGCCGCCGTCTTCGGTCACCATGTTGGCGACGACCAGGAAATGCGGCGCCATCGCGCGTTCGGGCGTCTCGAGCGCGAAGTACTTCTGATGCGCGCGCATCGTCGTGATCAGCACCTCGGGGGGCAGCGCCATCGAATCGGGATCGACGCGGCCCAGCATCGGCACAGGCCATTCGACGAGGCCGGTCACCTCGTCGAGCAGCCCATCGTCTTCCTTGACCGCGAGGTCCTGCGCCGCGGCGACGGCCTTCGCCTCCTGCCGGATGCGCTCGCGCCGCTCGGCGGGATCGGCCACGACGAACGCCTTCCTCAGCTTGTCGCGATATTCGGCGCCGCTGCGGATTTCGATCGCGCCCGGCGCCATGAAGCGATGGCCGAAGGTCCTGCTTCCGAATTCGAGCATGGTGCCGCCGCCGCAATCGAAGCGGCCCGGCACGGCCTTGCCGTCGAAGACCGCGAGGATGTTGTGCAGCGGGCGTACGTAGGTGAAGCGGGTCGCGGCCCAGCGCATGGACTTGGGCCAGGCGAGCGCGCGGATCGCGCCGGCGATGATCTCGGGCAGCGCCTCGCGCGTCGCCCCGCCCTTCTGCTCGACGACGGCGAAGTAGTAGGCGACGCCCTTCACCTCGCGCTTTTCGCACCGATCGATCGAGGCGAGGCCGGCCGATTTCAGGAATCCCTGGAGCGCCTGCTCGGGCGCGCCGACGCGCGGGCCGCGCCGCTCCTCGCGCACATCGGGGCGCGACGTGGGAATGTCCGCGATCGCGAGGCCGACGCGCCGCGGCGCGACGAACTGATGGACCTCGCCGAAGCTGAGCCCCGCCTGCTTCAGTCCGCCGGTGACGAGCCGCGCGAGATCCTCGGCCGCGCGCGCCTGCATGCGCGCCGGGATTTCCTCGGAGAACAGCTCGAGCAGCAGCTCAGGCACCGGCCTTCGCCTCCGGCGCTGGAATGCCCAAGCCCGGCCAGATCGTGCGGCCGGACTCGATCTCGTTCATGAACCATTTGTGCTGGCCGCTCGCGAGCATCCACTCGATGCGGTCGCCGCGCCAGAAGATCTTCACGCGCTCGAAATTCTGCTTGTCGAGATTCGTCATGAACGCGCGGGCGCGGGCCCTGTCGCCCTGCACGGCCTCGATGCCGCGCAGGCGCTTCATCCACGCCGCGAGATTGGGATGCGCCGTGGGCGAATATGGCACCTTCATCAGCTGCACCGAGACGAGATGCGGGAACAGCGCGATGTCGGCGATCGAGAACTCGCCGCAGACGAAGTCGCGGCCCGCGAGATCGCGCTCGAGCGCGGCATAGACCTGGTCGAGATCCGCGTGCGCCTTGTCGCGGAGCCCCGCGGGAATGGCGTCCGGGCGGACATTGAGCAGCCAGTACGACAGATTCACGAGAATCGCGTCGACGACGGTGTCGGCGCAGCGCTCCCAGGCCCGCGCGCGCACGCGCTTCGCGGGATCGGCCGGATAGACGGGCTTGGCCGGGTATTTGTGCTCGAGATAGGCGACGATGTCGGACGAGTTGATGACCGTGACGCCGCCGTCCACGAGCGTCGGCACCTCGACGCGGCCGTTGACCGCGGCGAGCTTGTCGTGGTTGCGCTTGTCGAGCCCGTCGATCGTCTCGTAGGCGAGGCCCTTCCAGTCGAGCACCATGCGCACCTTACGCGCGAACGGGCTGATCGCGTTGTCGTAGAGCGTCATCATTGCGGCGCCTCCCCCTGGCTCTTGAGCCAGGCTTCGCAACAGGCCTTCGCGAGCGTGCGGACGCGCAGGATGTAGGACTGGCGCTCGGTGACGCTGATCACGCCGCGCGCATCGAGCAGATTGAACACGTGCGAGGCCTTGATGCACTGGTCGTAGGCCGGCAGCGCCAAGAGCGTGTTGCCGCCGAGCAGCGCCTTGCATTCGGCCTCGGCGTCGGCGAAGTGGCGCAAAAGCGCCTCGGTGTCGGCGCGCTCGAAATTGAAGGTCGAGTATTCCCATTCGGCCTTCTTGAACACGTCGCCGTAGGTGTAGCCGGTGCCGCCCTCGGCGAGCTTTGGCGAGACGCCGTCCCAATCGAGGTCGTAGACGTTCTCGACGCCCTGCACGTACATGGCGAGGCGCTCGAGCCCATAGGTGATCTCGGCCGAGACCGGATCACAGTCGAAGCCGCCCACCTGCTGGAAGTAGGTGAACTGGGTCACCTCCATGCCGTCGCACCACACTTCCCAGCCCAGGCCCCAGGCGCCGAGCGTCGGGCTCTCCCAATCGTCCTCGACGAAGCGGATGTCGTGCTTCATCGGATCGATGCCGAGCGCCCTCAGGCTGTCGAGATATTGATCGAGCACGTCGAGCGGCGACGGCTTCAACAGCACCTGGAACTGGTAGTAGTGCTGGAGGCGGTTGGGGTTCTCGCCGTAGCGCCCGTCCTTGGGCCGGCGCGAGGGCTGCACGTAAGCGGTCTTCCACGGCTTCGTGCCAAGCGAGCGGAGCGTCGTGGCCGGGTGGAACGTGCCAGCGCCCACCTCCATGTCGTAGGGCTGCAGGAGCACGCAGCCCTTCCCGGCCCAGAAGGTCTGGAGCTTCAGGATCAGGCTCTGGAACGAGGTGGCGGGATCGGCGCGCGACATGAAACGGCTCGGAACCGGCGCTCCCGAGCATGGCCGCCAGGCCCCATTAATCCTTGAAAACTGCGGATTTTAGGTGCGGTGCACCATAGAGAGCGGGGCCGGGCGATTCAAGGGCCGCAGCGGCACGGACAGATGCCGACGGAAGGGACACCCGCCGCTAAACGCCCTCGCGCAGATAGGCGCCGACGCCGATGATGAGGTCGCCGACCTTGATCACGTAGCTGATCTTGGTCTCGCGGCGGCCCGTGCAAGGGTTGCGCCACCGATACTCAGTCCAGCCCTTGCCCTGCTCGCGCGCGACTCGCCGGGGAAGCCGCCGCTGGCCTTGAGCGTGCCCTCGAAGTCGAACACGAACACGTAGAGGTCGCCGTCGAGGAAGCCGCCGGCGGGATCCTGGAAATCGCTGAAGGCCTGCTGCGGCCCGACCCTGGCGAGATGCTGGGCCGCGCGCTCGGCGAGAGCCTGCGCGATCGGCCGCGTCGCCTGGGCGCAGGAGCGCCGGTTCGGCCTCTCGTCCTTAGCCGCGGCCAGCGGCGCGAGCGCGCAGACTGCGAGGATCAACGCGAGAAATCGCATGGCGGCCCCGCAGGCCTCAGGCCATGAACGCTATCACCGTGGCGCTTGTTCCGGCCAGCGGGCCTCCCCCTTGCAGGAGCAGGCCGCTATTGTGCCCAACCTCGTCCCAAAGCCCGCCTCCCGATCCCTCCACCATGGCCGTCTACACCGAAGTCGACGACGACGCGCTCGAGGCGTTTCTCGCCGAATACGACATCGGCGCGCTCACCTCGTATAAGGGCATCGCCGAGGGGGTCGAGAACTCGAACTACTATCTCGAGACCGACCGCGGGCGATACATCCTCACGCTCTACGAGAAGCGGGTCTCGCCGCAGGACCTGCCGTTCTTCATCGGCCTGATGGAGCACCTGGCCGCGCGCGGCATCCCCTGCCCCACCCCGGTGCGCGCACGCGACGGGAATGCCCTGCGCATGCTGTGCGGGCGGCCGGCGGCGATCGTGACCTTCCTCATCGGCGTGTGGCAGCGGAAGGTACGCATCGAGCACTGCGCGCCGCTCGGCGAAGCACTCGCGCGTCTCCACGCGGCCGGCCGCGACTATGCGGGGCACCGGCGCAACAATCTCTCGCTCCCCGGCTGGCGGCCGCTGTTCGAGAAATGCGCGCCGCGCGCGCACGAGGTGCAGACCGGCCTTGCGGGCGAGATCGAGGCCGAGCTGGCCTTCCTCGAGAAGAATTGGCCGAGCGGCCTGCCCGCCGGCGTCATCCACGCCGATCTCTTCCCCGACAACGTGTTCTTCCTCGGCGACACGGTGTCGGGGATCATCGACTTCTACTTCGCGTGCAACGATTTCCTCGCCTATGACGCGGCGGTGTGCGTCAACGCTTGGTGCTTCGAAAGCGACGGCAGCTACAACGTGACCAAGGCCAGGGCCCTGATCGGCGCGTATCACAAGGCGCGGCCGCTTTCGGCCGACGAGCGGAAGGCGCTGCCGCTCCTCCTACGCGGCGGTGCGCTGCGCTTTCTGCTGACGCGCCTCCACGATTGGCTCTTCCGCGCTGACGGCGCGCTGGTCACGCCGCACAATCCGCTCGAATATTATCGGAAGCTTCGCTTCCACCAGGGTGTGAAGCGCCCAGGCGAGCTCGGGATCGCCGCCTGATGGCCGCCGCCACGAAGCGCGTCGATATCTTCACCGACGGCGCGTGCTCGGGAAACCCGGGGCCCGGCGGCTGGGGCGTGCTGTTGCGCTATGGCGAACACGAGAAGGAGCTCTATGGCGGCGATCCGGCGACGACCAATAACCGCATGGAGCTGATGGCCGCGATCCAGGCGCTCGAGGCGCTGACCGAGCCGGTCGAGGTTCATCTTCACACCGACAGCCAGTATCTCCAGCTCGGGATCACCGGCTGGCTCGCGCAGTGGAAGAAGCGCGGCTGGAAGACGGCCGACAAGAAGCCGGTGAAGAACGTCGACCTCTGGCACCGGCTCGAAGCGGCGATCTCGCATCACCGCGTGCGCTGGCACTGGGTGCGCGGCCACGCCGGCCACGCCGACAACGAGCGCGCGGACCTGCTCGCGCGCAAGGGCATGGAGCCGTTTTTGAAGGACAGACAAACAAAATCGTCATCCTGAGCGAAGCGAAGGATCTTGCCTCCACCGCCGACGATGTCGGCAGCTCAAGCAAGATCCTTCGCTTCGCTCAGGATGACGGGTTGGTCGGAGGGCGCCTCAGAGCGCCTTCATCACTGCTTCGGCGCTCGACACCTCGAACTGGCCCGGGTTCTCGACCGCCAGATGCTTCACCACGCCGTTCTCGATCACCATCGCGTAGCGCTTGCTGCGGAGGCCCATGCCGAAGCCGGTGCCGTCCATCTCGAGGCCTACGGCCTTGGTGAAATCGGCGTTGCCGTCGGCGAGCATCAGAACCTTGTCGCCGACGTTCTGGTCCTTGCCCCACGCGTTCATCACGAACGCGTCGTTGACCGAGAGGCACGCGATCTTGTCGACGCCCTTGTTCCGGATGTCCTCGGCCTTGCCGACGAAGCCGGGCAGGTGCTTGGCCGAGCAGGTGGGCGTGAACGCGCCGGGCAATGCGAACATCACGGTGCGGCCTTTGCCGAAGATCTCGTCCGTGGTCATTTCCTTCATGCCGTCCTTGGTCATGGTCTTGAGCTTCACGGACGGAAGTTTGTCGCCGACTTTGATGGGCATGGTGCTGTCCCCTTGATGTTTTCTTTGATGGACGGGCGCGGGGCGCCCTCAATGGATTGCTGCGGAACGGCCGGCCATTCGGGATCGGGGCGGCCGTACCGGAAAAGACATAAGCGGGTTCGCGCGGGCTGCCAAGCCCTGGGGAAGCGGGCCTCAGCGCCGGGCCGGCTCCAGGCGCGCCCTGAGCTCGCCGGCGCGCGCACCGTCGATCAGCGTGATCACGACCTCGGGCTGCTCGGGCGGCGCGGCGCCGATGGCCTGCATCGGCGCCGCGAAGCGCAACAGCTTCGCGTCGGACCCGGGCTTGCGCATGGCTTTGCCGAAGCGCAGGCCGGGCGCTTCGATGATGAGGTCGGGAGCGGCGAAGTCAGTGCCCCTGCTCTCCACTTCGACCAGGAGCACGTCGCGGCCGTCGGCACCGGCTCGGCCCAAGCGGAGACGGCGCAGGCCCGCGATGTACCAGCCGTGCTCCGCACCCGCCCGCGGCACGAGCGACTGGAACCGCGCGATGGCCTCGGCGTTGCTCGAAAATTGCGTGACGGCCGCATCCGGCAGGTCGAGCGCCAACTGCGCTTCGACCAGCATGCAGATCTCGCGGCAGACCGCGTAGTGCAGCGAAAGCCGCACTGCCAGCGGCTCGCCGGGATGCGCGAGCGTCACATCGAGCGGGAGGATCACATGATCGGCGTAGCCCAGGCTTTCGAGCCCGCCGATTTCGAAGCGCTTGGGCGCCGGCCACGCGATCGCCACGCTCGCGACGTTGGCCGAACCGCTCCAATCGAAGCGCGGCGGCATGCCGCCTTCGCCAGGGGCGCGCCAATACGTTTTCCAGCCGGGATCGAGCCTGATCTCGAGGCCGAGTTTCACGCGCTTTTCGGCACCCGTCGCCGCAACCGCGGAGACGAGCCGCGCCTTGGCATGCGCCGATTCGGCCCACGCGCCGGTTTCGGCGCGCGCGCCGGAACCGACCGGGAACGCAACGAGCGCGACGAGCGCGAATGCGCGCCCTGCACGAAGTTGGGCCGATGTCATGACCTTGCCCATATTGTTCAGGTATATAAATGGGTTGCGTTTCGGGTTCACGAGCCCAAGGATCACGATTGCGTGGCTCGCTTGCGGGCCCGATCGCCGGATACGATCGCGCCTCGGGCGGAGGACCGCCGATGACGATTGAGGAATTCAAGGCATTGCTGCGTGCGCACGGCACGGACCGCCGGCGCTGGCCGGCCAGCGCGCGCGCCTCGGCCGAGGAACTGCTCGCGCGCGAGCCCGCGGCGCAGGCCCTCTTGGCCAAGGCCGAAAAGCGCGCCGCGGATGCTTCCGCCGAAGCGCCCGAGGAAAACCGCGATTCCCTGACCGGCCAACTGCTGATCGCGATGCCGGCCATGCCCGACCCGCGCTTTGCGCACAGCGTGATCTTCATGTGCATGCACGACGAGCGCGGCGCGATGGGCATCATCGTGAACCAGGTCGTCGATGGCCTCGATTTCGAGAAGCTGCTGGAGCAGGTCGGCATCAAGGACGCGCCGCCCAAGCGCCGTATCGCCATCCATGTCGGCGGGCCGGTCGAGACCGGCCGCGGCTTCGTGCTGCATTCCGCCGACTACGGGCTCGACTCGACGCTCAACGTGAATGGCGGGATCCGGCTCACGCAGTCGATCGAGGTGCTGAAGGAGATATCGCGCGGCGGCGGGCCGCGGCGGTGCCTCTTGGCGCTGGGCTATGCCGGCTGGGGGCCGGGCCAGCTCGAGCGCGAGATCAAGCAGAACGGCTGGCTCAACGTGGCGGCGGACGAGGAGTTGATCTTCGACGCCGCCATCGACGACAAGTGGCGGCGGGCCTTGGCCAAGATGGGGATCGACCCCACGA
>SBBV01000032.1 GCA_005240015.1 Candidatus Odyssella thessalonicensis
CCCTCATCCCCAACCCCTTCGCCCCAGGGCGAAGGGGCTACTCACGTCGCCTGCAGCATCGCGGGCAGCACCGAGAGGCGGTTCTTCACGGCGCGCACGCCGGGCGCGCTCTCGGCCATGATGCGGAGCGCGTCGCGCTGGGCCTGGGAGCGCACCGCGCCGAACAGCTCGACCGTGCCCTTCTCGACCACGAAATTCACCGTGGCCGGCTCGGTCCAGCTCTCGTGCTCGGTCTCGCGGCGCAGATAGTCGCGGATCGCGGCGTCGCCGCCCTTGACGCGCTTGGCCTTCGGCTTGGCGCGGGCGAGGGCGCGCAGCATGTCGTGGCGGCTCACGATGCCGACCAGCCTGCCGTTGCTCACCACCGGCACGCGCTTGATGGTCCATTTCTGCATCGTGTCGACGACGTCGGCGAGCTCGGTGCGCGGCGTCACCGAGATGACCGAGCGGGTCATGACGTCGGCGGCCCGGAGACCGCGCGTCTTGACGAAATCGTGGGCGCGCTCCTCCGCATCGGTGAGGAACTCGAGCCACCACGACCGCTTGCGCTCGGTGCCGAGCTCGACGCGGCGCATCAGATCGCCCTCGGTGACGATGCCGACGACGCGGCGGCCGCGATCGACCACCGGCACGCCGCTGATCTGATGCGCGACCATCGTCTTGGCCACGTCGCGCACGAGCGCGGTCGGCGCCACGGTCTTCACCCTGCGGGTCATGATGTCTGCGGCCTTCATCGCTTCCTCCGCTGGCATCTCGCGCCTGTTTCTCCATAATGAAGAACGAACGCGCTGCGCAATCGATCCCGCGCAGGCCGATGCACCGCAGGGATGATCCACCTTCGCCAAGGCTTCGGCGGACGAGAGGCGCCCGTGGGCCGAAGCCCGCGGGGCGAAGGCCCATGATCCGCATCACCGACACGATCGCCATCGACGAGCGCGAGATCGAGGAGAGCTTCGTGCGCGCCTCGGGCCCGGGCGGGCAGAACGTCAACAAGGTCGCGACCGCGGTGCGCCTGCGCTTCGACGTGCGCGGCTCGCCGAGCCTGCCCCAGGAGGTGCGCCAGCGGCTCGAGCGGCTTGCCGGCAATCGCCTCACGGCCGAGGGCGTGCTCGTCATCAACGCGCAGCGCCACCGCACGCAGGAGCGCAACCGCGCCGATGCGCTCGAACGCCTGGTGGCGCTGATCCGCGCCGCGGCACCGGCGGGATCGCCGCGGCGCGCGACCAAGGTGCCGGCAGCGGAGCGGCGCCGGCGGCGCGAGAGCAAGCGCCGGCGCGGCGCGCTCAAGAAGCTGCGCGGCGGCGGACTCGACGAGATTTGACCGCGTCACCGCGACGCGATTCCAGGCGAGACGCTTGCGCGCTATGGTGCTCCGTTCTCAGGGGAGGATCTATGATTCGCAAGACGCTGCTTTCGGCCGCCATCCTCGTCGCACTGGCCTCGCTCGCGAGCGCGCAGTCCGTGCAGAAGACGCTCGCCGACGCGGGCGTGCTCGGACGCTGGGCGGAGGCCTGCGCCCAGCCGGCGAGCAGCAACAACGTCCACGTCGTCTACGCCGTGAGCCCGTCGGGCGAGGCCACGGTGGTCCACGAAGCGGCACCCGGCCACCAAACGGTGGTGAACACGATCGTCGAGGCCAAGCTGGTTTCGCCCGAGCGGCTCGACTACATCCAAGTCGATCGCCGCGACGGCGCTCGGGTCCTCGTCGTTCTGATGATGACCGGGCGGCACATCAAAGTCTGGCGCTCGCAAATGAGCACGGGCCAGGTCCTCGCCGAGCGCGGCAAGTTCACCGCCAACGGACGCGATGCGCCGGCGCGCGCCCGCTGCGGCTAATGCGCGCCGCGTTTGCGCGGGGTTGCGCCACGTCGATCCGTCGAAGTGCGCCGGGCGCACAGCTCAGTATGAGCGCGTGATCGAAACAGAGTCCTGATGTTGAGGCGCGCCGCGAAGCACGCCTCGAAGGATCGATGCGGATCGACGCTTCTCCGGGCGCGGCGGCGCCCTGTGAAACGCTTCACCGAGGCGTGGTGAACGCGTTCACTGCGGCGATCCCAGGGTTCGGGCATAACCGCGGCAGATGAGCCGGACGGCTCAACACCGTTTCAACCGAACCACGAGGATCACCGCCATGAAGATCAAGCTTCTCGCCCTCGCCGCCCTCGCGGCGCTCACGCTCGGCGCCGGCTCGGCCACCGCGGCCACGCCGACCGCGCTCGAGATCGGCCCCGAGATCTCGACCGACAGCAACGTCGCCCAAGCCGGCCACGTCTACCGCTGGCGCTACCGCGAGTTCTGGCGCGGCAACTGCAAGTACAAGACGCTCTACGTCACCAATGGCCGCCGCTGGGCCTACCGCTACGCCTACCGCTGCTTCTAGCCGCGGCGCACTGGTTGGGAATCGTAAACGAGGAGCGGCCCATCCCGGCCCCGGGATGGGCCGCTCGCTTTTCCCGCGCTGCGTGTGAACAGGATCACAGCGGTTAACCCTTTGGTTGCGGCAAGAACCCGCACGAGCCGGACCTGAGAGGGGCCCGGGAGAGGAGGACCAACCCGAACCCCAATGGGGCAAGCGATGAAGTTGAAACGCCTCTCCGTTACGGCGCTCGTGGCATTGGCCCTCGGCGCCGCCTCCGCAGAAGCGGCGATGCCGCGCGCCAACATCGGCCCGGCGATTGGGACCGAAGCGAGCCGCGACCAGAGCATCGAACCGGTCCACTACCGCTACACCTACCGCGAATTCTGGCGCGGCAACTGCCTCTATCGCACCGTCTACATCACCGACGGTTACCGCTGGCGTTATCGCTGGCGCCGCCGGTGCTACGGGCGCTACACAGAATAGCCGATCACTGATCGGCAGAGCGTGAACTGCGTAGGGGCGCACGCCCATTCGACTTCGCTCAGGGGTGCGCCCCTATCGCCGCCCGTACTTCGATCGACCAGGGCGCACAGCCGTGCGCCCCAACGGATTGAGACGCCGCGTCCTACTTCGCTTCGATGAAGCCCTTCTTCACCGCGAGTGCCCGCACTTCGGCGCTCTTCAGGTGATCGAGGAAGGCCTTGGCGGCGGCGGCATCGCGCGCCTTGGTCGTGGCGGCGGCCTGATAGACGGTGATCTTCTGCAGCTCCGCCGGCAGCGGCCCCACGAGCTTCACGCCTTTCACCGGCAGGATCTCGGTGATCTGGTGCACCGCGAGCTCGGCCTCGCCCTTGGCCACCGCCTCGGCGACGTAGCCGCCGGCCATGAGCTTGCTCCTGGGCTTCATCTCGGCGGCGATGCCGAGCTTCTCGAGCACGCTCGCGAAATGCTTGCCGCTCGTGCCGCGCGTGGGATCGATGTAGACGATCGACTTCGCGGCGAGCAGCGTCGCCTTGAACTCGGCCGTGGTCGCGATCTTCGGCAGCGGAGCGCCTTCCTTGACGGCGACGCCCATGCCGACGCGGCCCACCTCGGTGACGCTCGCCGGCGCCGTCCAGCCCTTGGCCGCGGCCTCGGTCATGGTCTCCTGCGACAGCACGACGATGTCGCGCTGCTCGCCGTCGGCCAGCCGCTTCATGATCGGCTGCACCGGCATGTATTCGATGACGACCTTGTGGCCGCTCTTCTGCTCGAAGCCCGGGATCGCGTCGCCGACGACCGACTTGGCGGCGCCGGCGGAGAGGATGCGAAGCTCGGCCGCGCCGGCCGGCGGTGCCCAAAGGGCGGCGGCGAGTGCGGCGGCGGCGAGCGCGCGCAGCGGGATTGCGGTGCGTGACATCAGGGTTCCTCCCGGACTTGGGGGCGGCGTCGCGCCCCGGGTTGAGCGAGCGCGACTATAGGCCGGGATCGCGGCGCCGGTTCTGCACACACGCGTGAGCGACGCCGCTCCCGATTCTCGCGGCCTTTTTGCCGTTGGCCATCTTCCCGAATTGCCATTCTGGGGCAAAGGCTTATTGTATCGCGGAGCGCAAATTTCGGGCGCTCCCTGGAGCCGACCCGTCACGACGTCGCGCGGTGCGCGGGCGGGGAATGGTCGATCCGATGAACGACACGGCGAAGGCAAAGTCCGAGCGCACGCCGCTGGCGCAGGAGATCGAGAATCTCCGTCGCCGCCTCGAGCAGGAGCGGGCGCGCTTTGCCGATCTCGCCTCGATCGCGTCGGATTGGTGGTGGGAAATGTCCGCCGATCTGCGCTTCAGCTACGTCTCCGAGCGCTTCGAGCGCCTGTTCCACATCGCGCCGCAGGACGTGATCGGCAAGCGGCGCCAGGATCTGAAGCGCGCCGACTACAGCGACCCGAAGTGGCGGGAGCATGCGGCGCTGCTCGAGGCGAAGAAGCCCTTCCGCAACTTCGAGACCACGCTCATCGACGGCCGCGGCGCCACGCGCCACATCGTGATCAGCGGCCTGCCGATCTTCGACGAGAAGGTCGAATTCGCCGGCTATCGCGGCGTCGGCGTCGACCTGACCGATCTGCAGCGCCACGAGGCCGAAGCGGCGGAGCGCACGCGCGTGCTCGAAGCGACGCTCGAGAATCTCGAGGAAGGCGTCGGCCTCATCGACAAGGATCTGCGCGCGATCGCGTTCAATCGGCGCCTGCTCGACTATCTCAGGCTGCCGCGGGGCTCGATCTCCCCGGGCGATCCGTTCGAGAAGATCCTGCGCCTGCTCGCCGCTGCCGGCGAATACGGCGACGAGGAGCCCGAGGCGGCGGTGCAGCGGCGCCTGGCCATGGCGCGCTCGAACCGGCCCTTGACGCTCGAGCGCACGACGCCGCAGGGGCGCATCCTCGACATCCGCACCAACCCGCTGCCGAGCGGCGGCTTCGTGATCCGCTACAACGACGTGACCGAGGCGCGCCGGCGCGACGCCGCGATCCACCAGGCGCAGAAGATGGAGGCGCTGGGCCAGCTCACTGGCGGGATCGCGCACGACTTCAACAACCTTCTCACCGTGGTGCTGGGCAGCGCCGAGCTCCTGGCCGAGACGACCGATGCCAAGCGCCAGCGGCAGCTCGCCGCGACCATCATGCGCGCCGCCGAGCGCGGCTCCGAGCTCGCGCGGCGTCTGCTCGCTTTCGCGCGCCGGCAGCCGCTGGCGCCGACGACCGTCGACTTCAATCGCCTGATCGCCGCGATGCACGGCATGCTGATGCAGACCCTGGGCGAGCACATCGAGATCCGCATCCTGCCCGACGCGAAGCTGCTGCCCGCCTATGTCGACGCCGGCCAGCTCGAAACCGCGATCTTGAACCTCGCGATCAACGCGCGCGACGCGATGCCCTCGGGCGGCCGGCTCACGATCGAGACGCGCAACGTGCACCTCGAGCGCGGCTTCGTCGGCGGCCCGGGCGAGCCGCCGTCCGGCGACTACGTGATGGTCGCGGTGAGCGATACCGGCGCCGGCATGTCGCCCGAGGTGATGGCGCGCGCGTTCGATCCGTTCTTCACGACCAAGGATTTCGGCAAGGGCAGCGGCCTCGGCTTGAGCATGGTGTACGGCTTCGTGCGCCAGTCCGGCGGCTACGTGACGCTCTATTCCGAGCCCGGCCTCGGCACGACGGTGAAGCTCTATTTCCCGCCCGCCGACGGCGCCGCAGCGGCCGAGGAGGCGCCGCCCGCCGCCGAGGAGGTCCGCGGCAGCGAGGCGGTGCTGCTGGTCGAGGACGACGCGATGGTGCGCCGCCATGTCGAGGGCCTGCTCGCGGCGCTCGGCTACCGCACGCTCGTGGCCGAAAACGGCGCCGAGGCGCTGGCCATCCTCGGCCGCGGCGAGCGCGTCGATCTCATCTTCACCGACATGGTGATGCCCGGCGGCATGAGCGGGCGCGATCTCGCCGAGGCCGCGCGCCGGATGCGGCCCGACCTGAAGATCCTGTTCACGTCCGGCTACACCAACGAAATGCTCAAGGCCGGCGGCACCGCCTCGCCGCCCTCGGCGGAGCCGGCCGCGAACTTCATCGCCAAGCCCTATCGCCGGCGCGAGCTCGCGGCCAAGCTGCGCGCCGTGCTCGACGGCTGAGGCCGGGTCGACTCACGCCTTCATTTCGATGTGGACTGCGAGCCAGATCGTGGCGCGGCCGGCATCCGTCCACGCGACCCGGTGCCTGTGGCGCGGCGGCAGCCACACATAATCGCCGCGCTCGAGCCGGTGCAGCGTGCTGTCGCCCTCGATCTCCAGCGCGGCCGAGCCTTCGAGCAGCAGCACCCATTCGCCCTGCGGCTGGTCGAGCCAGACGCCGGGCGGGCTGGCCTGGCCGGCCGAGACGATGCGCTCGATGCGGAGGCCGGGGACCGCCAGAAGAGTCGTGAAGACCTCCGTCGCGCGATTCGGCATAACACCCGAAAGAATGTTGCCGGTTCCACTCATGTTTCCCTCGCGGCCGCAAATTAACGACGAATTCTGTTCACGCTTTATTAGCGAATATTGCAATGGAGCGCGAAACTGGACAGAATTCGGCCGCGAGGGAAACATGAGTGGAAC
>SBBV01000248.1 GCA_005240015.1 Candidatus Odyssella thessalonicensis
CCCCCAGGGGGCGTCGCCAGGGGGAGGCCATGCCGAAGGCCAGGAGGCCGGGCACGAGACGGCGGCGCGCGCCGCGGCGCGCCGGCAAGACGTCGTCCCCGATCAGGCCCGCCATCGCGCGCCGCGACTGGGCGCCTGACGCCACCGCCGAAGAGCGCAACGAGCTCATCCTCGCTGCGATCGCCGAGGGCATCTACGAATGGACGGTTGCGAGCAACGAGCTCTACGTCTCGCCGCGCCTGCGCGAGATGCTCGGTTTCCGCGCCGGCGAGCTCACCTCGGAGAATTGGTATGATCGCGTCCACCCCGAGGACAAGCGGTCATACCGCGCGGCGATGGTCGAATACTTCAAGCGCCATACGCCGCGTTTCGATTGCGAATATCGGGTTCTGGACAAGGCCGGGCGTTACCGCTGGATCAGCGATCGCGCCAGCGCCGTGCGCGACGCGAACGGCCGCGTGACTCGTTTCCTCGGAGCCATCAGCGACATCACCGAGCAGATCGAGACCAACCGAGCGCTCGAGGATAGCGAACGCCGCTATGCGCTCGTCATGGAAGCGGTGGGCGAGGGCGTCTATGACTGGAACATCGCCGACGGCACCGTCGCGCACTCGCCGGGCATCTATCGCCAGCTACGGCTGAGCCGGGCGGAACTCGGCGCGTCGGCCATGGACTGGCGCAGTCGCATCCATCCCGAAGACCTCCCGCGCTTCGACAAGGCGCTCGTCGATCATTTCAAGCGCAAGACCGAGCGTTTCGAGTGCGAGATGCGCTATCGCGCGAGCGACGGGCAATGGCGCTGGGCGCGCCAGCACGGCTTCGCGCTGCGCGACGCGAAAGGCCGCGCGATCCGCGTGGTCGGCGCCACCGGCGACATCACCGATCAGAAGCGCCTCGCCGAGGCACTCGAAAGCGCGCGGCAGCGCCTCAACCTCGCGATCGAGCGGATACCCGACGGCTTCGCTCTGTTCGATACCGACGACCGCCTGCTCGTCGTCAACCGCACCTATCAGCGGTATTTCCGTGCGGCGCAGGACCGCGTCGTGGTGGGCGCTCGCTTCGACGACTTCATGCGCGCGGGCTACGAGGCGGGGATGTTTCCCGGCGCGGGAGACGATTTCGGATCGTGGCTCGCCAAGGTCAAGAAGAACCGCCGCGATCCCGGCGTCACCAGCGAGCAGTGCCTGTGGGGCGAGCAATGGCTCCGCCTCAACCACGCCGTGACGGAAGAGGGCGGCGTCGTCTCGGTCTTCAGCGACATCACCGACCTCCGCCGCCGGGAGCGCGAGCTGACCGAGGCGCTCGAGCGGCAGCGCGCCACGAGCGAGGTCCTCAACGTCATCAGCCGGTCGAAATTCGATATCCAGCCGCGCGGCGCTCGAGAAGTTGCGCGCCGAGCGCTTCGACCTCGTGCTGCTCGACGTGCAGATGCCCGAAATGGACGGCATGGCGGTGCTCGAGGCGATGAAGGCCGACATGTCGCTGCGCGACATTCCGGTGATCATGGTTTCGGCCGTCGACGATCTCGAGATCGTGCTCCGCTGCATCAAGCTCGGCGCCGAGGACTACGTGCCGAAGCCGTTCAACGCCGATCTCCTGCGCGCGCGCCTCGAGGCAGCGCTGGAGAGGAAGCGCCTGCGCGATCAGGAGGCGGCGTTCCTCGCGCAGCTCCAGGCCGAGAAAGGACGCGTCAACGACCTCCTGCACAGCGTGCTGCCGAAGTCCGTGGTGAGCGAGCTCAAGGCGAG
Source organism: Candidatus Odyssella thessalonicensis (assembly GCA_005240015.1). GTDB lineage: Bacteria > Pseudomonadota > Alphaproteobacteria > Bin65 > Bin65 > SBBV01. The sequence continues at coordinate 1,749 of SBBV01000248.1, forward strand.
CGGGCGCCTCCTGGCGCGCCGACACGAGGAGGTCGCGGTGCTGTTCTGCGACATCGTCGGCTTCACCGAATATTGCGACCGCAATCCGCCCGAGGCCGTGGTGGGCCAGCTCGAAACGCTGGTCGAGGCCTTCGAGGCCGTCGTCGACCGGCATGGCCTCGAGAAGATCAAGACCATCGGCGACGCGTTCATGGCCACGGCCGGATTGATGCGCTACATCGACAACCCGGCGCAGGCGGCCGCCGATTGCGGCCTCGCGATGGTCGAGGCCGCCGAGGCGCACGGCGCCGGCTGGCAGGTGCGCATCGGCATCCATCAGGGCCCGGTCGTGGCCGGCGTGCTCGGCAAAAGGAGCTTCGTCTTCGATCTCTGGGGCGACACCGTGAACGTCGCCGCGCGGGTCGCCGCCGAGGCCGAGCCCGGCACGGTGCTCCTCACCGGCGCGCTCTGGCCGTTCCTGAGTGCCGCGTGCCAGGGCCGCGCGCTCGGCGCGGCCGAGCTCAAGGGCAAGGGCAAGGGCAAGACCGACCTCGTGCGCTATCTGGGGCGCAAGCCTGCATGATCGGCCCGCATCGCGGGCATGCGTATTCGCCGAAACGGAACACCGCGTGCCAGTACTCGTTTCCAGGCTTTCGCGTCGAAAGCGGGGGTGTCTGTGGGCGCCGGAAAGGTATATCAACCGCCGCGTGATGACCGTCTCGTCTCGGTCGGCGTCACCGTCGATCTCGAACTGTCGGAGGCCGCGGGCGGGCATGTGAAATGCTGGCAGCGCCTCGCCGAGGCGGCCGCGGACGCAGAGTGCGGCATCGACCTCACGGTCTATTTTCTCGGGGCCGAGCGGCGGACGATGGCGCTCGGCGAAAACGTGCGCTATCGGCTCGTTCCGGCGTGGCGCGGCACGCGCGCGCTCGGGTTGTCCGGCGTGCCGGCGCATACCGATCTCGCGCGCTGCAACCCAGCGGCGCTGGCGATGCTTGCGATCCACGACGTGCTGCACGCGACCGGACCGTTCGCGCTGTCGGGCACAGCGCTGCGCACGGCGGCGCGCGAGCGCAAGCCCTTCGCGTGCTCGGTGCACACCGACAATCCCGCGTTCACACGGCACTACATGCCGAACGTACTGAGCGCGCTGTTCGGCGACTCGGCCACGCTTCACTCGCTGATGCGCTGGCTGCGCCTGCCCGAGCTGGGCGCACGGCGCATGGCGCGGCGTGTCGAGCGCGGGCTCGCCGTTGCGCACCATCTCTTCCACGGCAACTGCGATCAGCGTCGGAGTTTCGAGCGCGCATATCCCGAAACCCCGTGCTCGCGCCTCCGCCGGGGGATCGATCACCGCCGCTTCCATCCCGGCCTGCGCGATCGGGCCCGGCTCGCCGCCCGCTTCGGGATTCCGCCGTCGCGCCCGGTCCTGGCGTTCGCAGGCCGCATCGACGGCTCCAAGAACGTCGATCTCGTCGCGGCGATTTCAGAGCGGCTCCGGTCGTGGGAGGTCGAGCACAGCCTGCTGATGCTTGGCGAGGGCACACTGCGAGCCCCGCTCCAACGCGCACTGGGCGCGCATGCGCGGTTGCCGGGCGGCGTGCCGCAGCCGGACCTCGCGTGGATGCTGGCGAGCGCCGATGCCTTCGTATTTCCGTCGGAGACCGACACCGTCGGCAATGTCGCGCTCGAAGCCAAGGCGTGCGGCCTGCCGCTATTCGTGATGGCGGGCACGGCACCGGCCGAGGCCGTGCGCTATATCGGCGAGGACGGCATCGTCATCGCCGGCCACGATCCCTCGGTGTGGGCCCGCACGCTCGCGCCGATCCTCACGGACCCGGTGCGCCTAGGGCGCCACCGCGGCTCGGCCCGGCGCGCCGGAGCGCTATTGCCGAGCTGGCGCGAAGTGCTGGAGGAGGACTTGGTCCCGGTGTGGCTGAGACTCGCGGGCCGCGCCGCGAAGCCCATGGAGCGGGCGCCGGCGCAGGCCGCCGAGTAGGCTAGGCTGCGGCATCCGTGCGCGCCCAAACGCTTGATTCGGCGCGGCAAAGCCTCTAAATCGAGCGCCATCAACGTAACCCCATAGACGCGGAACACGGCCCCGCGAGCGAAAAGAAGCGGTGGCCGATCCGGTGTCGGCGAGCCTCCAGGCGGAGGTTTGGCGATGCAGTCTCCGCGTCAGGATCAACCGGAGAGAAAGACGATGGCGCTGCCCGCCTTCAACATGCGCCAGCTTTTGGAAGCTGGCGTTCATTTCGGACACCATACCCGCCGTTGGAACCCGCGCATGGCGCCGTACATCTACGGCGTCCGCAACAACGTGCACATCATCGACCTGCAGCAGACCGTGCCCATGTTGGGGCGCGCGCTCCAGGCGCTGCGCGACACGGCCGCCAAGGGCGGCCGCATCCTGTTCGTCGCCACCAAACGCCAGGCGAGCCCGCTCATCGCCAAGACGCGCGACCGCTGCGGCCAGTTCTTCGTCAACCACCGCTGGCTCGGCGGCATGCTCACCAACTGGGCGACGATCAAGAACTCGATCCAGCGCCTGAAGGAGCTCGAGGCCAAGCTCGCCGACGAGAAGGCGGTGGCCGGCTTCACCAAGAAGGAGCTGCTCGATCTCCAGCGCCAGCGCGACAAGCTCGAGCGTGCGCTGGGCGGCATCAAGGAGATGAGCGACCGGCCCGACCTCATCGTCGTGATCGACACCAACAAGGAATCGATCGCCATCGACGAGGCCAAGACGCTCGGCATCCCGGTGGTCGCGATCCTCGACAGCAATTGCGATCCCGAGGGCATCACCTATCCGGTGCCCGGCAACGACGACGCCTTGCGCGCGATCGAGCTCTATCTCGATCTCTTCTGGGGCGCGGTGCTCGACGGCATCGCCGAGGAGGCGGCCAAGGCCGGCATCGACATGGGCGCGGCCGAGACCGCGCCGAGCGAGCCGGTCATCGAAGCCGAGAAGTCCGGCTCGGAGCCGTCGCAGCCTGGCGCCTGAGAGGCCGGCGCCCGGTCTCGTTCGTTTCATTCCCCCCGAGAGGATTAGCCATGGCGGAAATCTCTGCCTCCCTGGTCAAGGAGCTGCGCGAGCGCACCGGCGCCGGCATGATGGACTGCAAGAAGGCGCTCGCCGAAGTCGGCGCCGATCTCGACCAGGCCGCGGACTGGCTGCGCAAGAAGGGCCTCGCCGCGGCGGCCAAGAAGGCCGGACGCATTGCGGCCGAGGGCCTCATCGGCGTCGCCACCGAGGGCGGCGTCGGCGTCGTCATCGAGGTCAACACCGAGACCGACTTCGTCGCGCGCAACGAGCAGTTCCAGAATTTCGTCGCCAAGGCGGCGAAAGAGGCTCTCGCCGTCGGCGGCGACGCCGAGCGGCTGAAGGTCCGGCCGTTCCCCGGTTCGAGCCGCACCGTCGGAGAAGAGCTCACCCATCTCGTCGCCACGATCGGCGAGAACATGTCGGTCCGGCGGGCGCAGATGGTGTCGGCGTCCCCGGGCGTCGTCGCGAGCTACATCCACAATCAGGTCGCGCCGGGCCTCGGCAAGATCGGTGTGCTGGTGGCCCTCGAGGGCGGCGGCGATCACGCCAAGTCCGCGGCGCTGGGGCGCCAATTGGCGATGCATGTCGCCGCCGCGAATCCGCGCGCGATCCGCATCAAGGAGCTCGACCCGAAGCTCGTGGACAGCGAGCGCAAGATTCTGACCGAGCAGGCGGGCGGATCGGGCAAGCCGGCCGAGATCATCGCCAAGATGGTCGAGGGCCGCTTGCGCAAGTTCTACGAGGAGGTCGTGCTGCTCGAGCAGGTCTACGTCATCGACCCCGAGAAGAAGGTCGGCAAGGTGATCGAGGCGGCGGCCAAGGAGGTGGGCGCGCCGGTCGAGGTCGCCGCCTTCGCGCGCTATCAGCTCGGCGAGGGGATCGAGAAGCGGCAGGACGACTTCGCCGCCGAGGTCGCCGCCGCGGCCGGCGCGCCCAAGGCGTAAGCGAACGCCGCCCGCAGCCGCTGGCGGCTGCGACCGCTCCCACTTGGGAGCGGCCTTGACGGCCCGGGGGCGCGCGGCGCCAAATGGGTCCGACGCGCGCAAAAAGGGGGTGAGACCCCGGCTTGCGCGCCGGGTAGAGCAGGAGAAAAGGGGTCTGACCCCTTTTTACGTAGGCCAATCAGGACCATGAGCGCGAAACTGAAATATCGCCGGGTGCTGCTGAAAGTGTCCGGCGAGGCGCTCATGGGCGAGCGCGAATACGGCCTCGACCGCGCGGTCCTCGACCGCATCGCCGCCGAGATCAAGTCGGTGCACGAGCTCGGCGCCGAGGTCTGCGTCGTGGTCGGCGGCGGCAACATCTTCCGCGGCATCCAGTCGGCCACCCAGGGCATCGACCGCGCCACCGGCGACTATATCGGCATGCTGGCGACGGTGATGAACTCGCTGGCACTCCAAGGCGCCCTGGAGCGCTTGGGCCTCGTCACGCGCGTGCAGTCGGCGATCCCGATGTCGTCGGTGTGCGAGCCCTATATCCGCCGGCGCGCCGTGCGCCACCTCGAGAAGGGCCGCATCGTCATCTTCGCGGCGGGCACCGGCAATCCCTTCTTCACCACCGACACGGCGGCGGCGCTGCGCGCCTCGGAGATGAACTGTGACGCGCTGCTGAAGGGCACCAAGGTCGACGGCGTCTTCAGCGCCGATCCCAGGAAGGACAAGAGCGCCAAGCGCTACGACAAGCTCACCTTCCACGACGTGCTGGCCAAGGATCTCAAGGTCATGGACGCCTCGGCCGTCTCGCTGGCACGCGAGAATCGCATTCCGATCTTGGTGTTTTCGATACAAAATCCCGGCAGCATCGCCGCGGTGCTGCAAGGGCGCGGAAGCTTCACGGTCATCACTGACGAGGCACGCTGATGGACCCCAAGCTGAAACAGGATCTCGAGCGGCGCATGGATGGAGCGCTCGAAACCTTCAGGAAGGAGCTCGCGGGGCTGAGGACCGGCCGCGCCTCGACGAGCCTCCTAGAGCCGATCACGGTCAACGCCTACGGGCAGACCATGCACTTGAACCAGCTCGCCACCGTCTCGGTGCCCGAGCCGCGGCTGCTCACCGTTCAGGTGTGGGACCGCAGCATGACCACCGCGGTCGAGAAGGCGATCCGCGACGCCAATCTCGGCGTCAACCCGCAGGCCGAGGGCCAGGTGATCCGCGTGCGCCTGCCCGAGCTCACCGAGGAGCGGCGAAAGGAGCTGGTCAAGGTGGCGCACAAATACGCCGAGCAGGCCAAGGTGGCGGTGCGCAACGTGCGCCGCGACGGCATGGAGGCGCTCAAGAAGCTCGAGAAGGACCATAAGATCTCGCAGGACGACCACAAGCGCGGCTCCGACGAGATCCAGAAGGCGACCGACGGCCACATCAAGAAGATCGACGAATCCCTGGCCGCCAAGGAAAAGGAAATCATGCAGTTCTGACGCGTGATGGAAGCCCTCCCAGCCCCAGGCTCACCGCGTCCGCCGCCCGTCCACGTCGCCATCATCATGGACGGCAACGGACGCTGGGCGAAGCTGCGCAACCTGCCGCGCACGGCCGGCCACCGCCGCGGCGTCGAGGCGGTGCGCGAAACGGTCAAGGGCGCGGTCGAGCTCGGCATCGCCTACCTCACGCTCTACGGCTTCTCGTCCGAGAACTGGAACCGGCCGCCGCCCGAGGTCGACGACCTGATGGGCCTCCTGCGCTTCTATCTCAGCAGCGAGATCGCCGAGCTGCACCGCCAGGGCGTGCGCCTCAGGAGCATCGGCGACCGGGCGCGCCTGGCGCCCGACATCGTGCGTCTCATCGAAGAGGCCGAGGAGCGCACGCGCGAGAACGTGCGGCTCAATCTCACGATCGCGCTGTCCTATGGCGGGCGCAACGAGATCTTGCGCGCGATGCGGATGATCGCGGGCGACGTGGCGGCCGGGCGCCTCCGGCCCGGCGACGTTGACGAGGCGGCGCTCGAGCAGCGTTTGTTCACCACCGGCTTGCCGGATCCCGATCTCGTCATCCGCACCAGCGGCGAGCAGCGCATCAGCAATTTCCTGCTCTGGCAGAGCGCCTATTCGGAGCTTGTGTTCGACGACTGCCTGTGGCCGGACTTCGGGCGCGAGAATCTCCGCCGCGCGGTGGAGGAGTATCAGCGCCGCGAGCGGCGCTACGGCACGGCGGTCGGATGATGGCGGCGGCCGGAACGGCGGCGGGAGCGGGGGGATGCTGGTTGCCTAGCGAAACGGCGCAACGCACGGTCACCGCGATCGCCTTCGCCGTCCCCGCCGCGGCGGCGTTGATCCTGGGTCCGCCCCTTCTGCCGATCTTCGTCGGCGCCGTCGTCGCGGTGATGGCGTGGGAATGGCTGCGCGTCACGGGCGTGGGCCTCATGAGCCTGGCTGGCGCATCCATGATGGGGTTGCTCATCGCCGCCGTCGCCGTCGCCGGATACGAGCGCTTCTTCTGGGCGATCGTTATCGTGGTGGCCGCGACGCCGCTCGTCTACGTGCTCGCCCGGGCCGCCGCGCGCGCGCCGGCGCTGCCGATCGCGGTCGGCGTGCTTTACATCGGCCTGCCGGCGCTGGCGCTGCTCTGGCTCTACGCACGCGAGGGGATCGGGCGCGAGCTCGTGATCTGGATCATCGCCGTCGTCATCGCTTGCGATGTCGGCGCCTACTTCGTCGGCCGCGCGCTCCGGGGCCCGAAGCTCGCGCCGCGCATCAGCCCCGGCAAGACCTGGTCGGGTGCCGCAGGGGGCGTGGCGGCGGCGCTCGTGGCCGGCGTTGCACTGGGACTTGTGCTCGGCCTGGCGTCGCCGCTCGCGCTGGCGGCCGCGGCGGTCGTGATCGCGCTCGTCTCCGAGGCGGGCGATCTCTTCGAGTCGGGCTTGAAGCGCGCCTTTGGAGTCAAGGACGCAAGCGGTATCCTGCCTGGGCATGGCGGCATGATGGACCGCGTCGACGGCATCGTCGCTGCGCTGATGGCAGCGGCGCTCGTGGTTTGGACCGCAGGAGGGGATCCGCGGCAATGGCTATGAGGGCGTCCACCAACGGCCCGCGCCGAATAACGATCTTGGGCTCGACCGGCTCGATCGGCTGCAACACGATCGACCTCGTCGAGCGTGAGCCCGAGAACTATGTCGTCGAGGCGCTGACCGCCAACCGCAACGTCACGCTGCTCGCCGATCAGGCGCGGCGCCTCCGGCCGCGCGTCGCCGTGGTCGCCGATCCCGCGCTCTACAGCGCGCTGCGTGAGGCGCTCTCGGGCACCAACATTGAAGTGGCGGCGGGCCACGCGGCGGTCGTCGAGGCCGCCACGCGGCCGGTCGACTGGATGATGGCCGGCATCGTCGGCGCCGCGGGCCTGGCGCCCACGCTCGCCGGCGTGCGCCAGGGCGCCATCGTTGCGCTCGCCAACAAGGAGACGCTGGTCTGCGCGGGCGAGCTCGTGCTGCGCGAGGTGAAGGCCAAGCGCGCGACGCTGCTCCCGGTCGACTCCGAGCACAACGCGGTGTTCCAGGTCTTCGACTTCGAGCAGAGCGACCGCGTCGCCCGCATCATCCTGACCGCGTCGGGCGGGCCGTTCCGCAGCCACAGCCTCGAGGACATGCGGCGGATGACGCCCGAGCAAGCGGTGGCGCATCCCAATTGGCGCATGGGCGCCAAGATCTCGGTCGATTCGGCGACCTTGATGAACAAGGGCCTCGAGGTGATCGAGGCGTTCTATCTGTTCCCGGTGCGCAAGGATCAGGTCGACGTGGTGGTCCATCCGCAATCGGTCATCCACTCGATGGTCGAATATATCGACGGCTCGGTGCTGGCGCAGCTCGGCACGCCCGACATGCGCACGCCGATCGCCTACGCGATGGGCTGGCCCAAGCGAATTGCCGCACCTTCGCCGCGGCTCGACCTCGCGGCGATCGGCGCACTCACCTTCGAGCAGCCCGACTACGAGCGCTTTCCCGCCCTGCGCCTGGCGCGCGAAGCGTTGGAGGCGGGCGGCTCGGCGCCCACGGTGCTCAACGCCGCCAACGAGGTCGCGGTGCTCGCCTTCCTCGATCGTCAGATCGGCTTCCTCGATATCGCCAAAATCGTGGGCGAAACACTGGAGCGGATCCCGCGGGTCGAGATCGATGCGCTCGATGTGGTGGCCGAAATCGACCAAAAGGCACGCGCCATCGCGCGTGAAACCATAGCGCGAAACAGAGTTATCAATTGATTACCGCAAGCGGTTTAGATTAGATTAAGCAGCGGAAACAAGGGGATATGGTTAATAGCATGGAGTTCCTGGCGCCGCTCTGGAATTACGTTCTGCCATTCCTCGTCATCCTGACGATCCTCGTTTTCGTCCACGAGATGGGCCACTACTACGTGGCGCGGCGCGCCGGCGTCAAAGTCGAGGCATTTTCGATCGGGTTCGGGCCCGAGCTGTTCGGCTGGACCGACAAGCACGGCACGCGGTGGCGTTTTGCCGCGATTCCGCTCGGCGGCTACGTCAAGATGTTCGGCGAGAACGAGCGCATGCTGGACGAAGACGGCGCCGAGCGCGCGCTCACGCCCGAGGAGAAGGCGTGCTCGTTCCAGCACAAGCGCCTGGGCCAGCGCGCGGCGATCGTGTTCGCCGGGCCTTTCGTCAACTACGTCTTTGCCGTGATTGTGCTCGGCATTCTGTTCGCGGTGGCCGGCCAGTCCTTCAGCCCCGCGATCATTGGCCCCCTCACGGCAGGCGGGCCGGCCGAGAAGGCCGGCCTCAGGACCGGCGACAAGATCGTCCAGGTCGCCGGGCGCAACGTCGAGCGCTTCGAAGAGGTGATGCAGGCCATCGGTTTGCGGCCGGGCGAGCGCGTGCCGGTCGTAGTCGAGCGCGACGGCCAGCGCCGCGGCGTCGACGTCGATGTCGGCGTGCGCATGCTCGTCGACAAGCGCGGCAATCAAACCCCGTTCGGCGATCTCGGCGCCGGGCCGTTCGTGCCGCCGATCGTGGGCCGAATCGTGGCGAACGGCGCCGCGCACGAGGCGGGTTTGAAGCCGGGCGACGTCTTCCTCAAGATCAAGGGCCAGGCGATCGAAACCTTCGACGACGTGCGCAAGATCGTCTATGCGCATCCCGAGGTGGCGCTCGATGTCGTCGTGCGCCGCGACGGCGCGGAGATCCCGCTCGTCATCACGCCGAAGTGGCAAGTCACCAAGGACAACAAGAAGCTCGGCGGCATCATCGGCGTCTCGCCGCAGGCCGCCTACCGCATGCAGCACGGCGTGTTCGACGCGTTCGTGCAGGCGGTGCGCGAAACCTACGGACTGACGGTCGCCACTTTCACCGCGGTCGGCCAGATGATCGCCGGCACGCGCAGCACGCGCGATCTTTCGGGGCCGTTGCGCATCGCCGAAATCAGCGGCGACATGGCGCAGCTCGGCCTCTACCAATATGTCTGGTTCCTGGGCGTCCTCTCGCTCAGCCTCTGCATAATCAATTTGCTGCCTGTCCCGATGCTCGACGGTGGGCACCTGCTGTTCTACGGATTCGAGGCGCTCAGGGGAAAACCGCTTGGTCAGCGCGCTCAGGAATATGGTTTCCGTATCGGCTTGGCTCTGGTAATAACCCTCATGGTCTTCGCGACCTGGAACGACTTGGTTCACCTCAAGGTCATCGAATCGATCCGCAGCCTGTTCATCTAGAGGGGATTCTCCCGGCACGAATGCGGGCCGGCGCTCGTAGGACGGGAGAGTTCAGAGGGCAGGGGGAGGGCACGTGCGTCATTTCGGACTTTTCGCCGCCGGTATCGTCGTGGCCGCGTCGCTCGTCGCAGCCGAGACGGTCCAGGCCCAGGCGCGGCGCGGCGACGTCATCCAGCGCATCGCGGTCGAAGGCACCAACCGCATCGATCCCGAGACGGTGGGCTCGTACCTGCTGTTCAAGGTCGGCGAGCCCTACGACGCGGCCAAGGTCGATCAATCGCTGAAAGCGCTGTTCGCCACGGGCTTGTTCGCCGACGTCACGATTCGCCGCGAGGGCGCGACGGTCGTCGTGCGCGTGATCGAGAACCCGATCATCAACCGCATCGCCTACGAGGGCAACCGCAAGCTCAAGGACACCGACATCGCTGCCGAGGTGCCGCTGCGGGCGCGCTCGGTCTATTCCAAGGCCGCGGTCGAAGCGGCGGTGAAGCGCATCTTGGAGCTCTACCGCGCCACCGGCCGGTTTGGCGCCACGGTGACGCCCAAGATCATCGAGCTGCCGCAGAACCGCGTGAACCTTGTCTTCGAAATCAACGAGGGCGAGCTCACCGCCATCCGCCGCATCCGCTTCGTCGGCAACCGCTATTTTTCCGACGGCGACCTGCGCGAGGAGATCGAGACGAAGGAAAGCGCGTTCTGGCGCATCTTCGGCACCTCCGACGTGTACGATCCGGACAAGCTCGCTGCCGACCGCGAGAAGCTCCGGAAGTTCTACCTCTCGCGCGGCTTCGCCGACATGCGCGTCATCTCCGCGGTGGCGGAGCTGACGCCCGACAAGACCGCGTTCTTCATCACCTTCACGATCCACGAGGGCGACCGCTATCGCTTCGGCAAGATCGACGTCGTTTCCGACCTCAGGG
>SBBV01000460.1 GCA_005240015.1 Candidatus Odyssella thessalonicensis
GTCGAGCATCACGTCGAGCCGCCCGCCGACCTTGTCCATCACCGCCGGCAGCGCCGCGATGGTCGCGACGTCGCCGTCGAGCTGGCGGCCGCCGTGATTGGAGACGACGATCGCGTCGGCGCCGGCCTCGGCGACTTGTGCCGCATCGATGGGGTCGACGACGCCCTTCACCACGAGCTTCCGCTTCCAGGCGCCGCGGATCCAGTCGAGGTCCTTCCAGTTGAGCGAGAAATCCATGTTGCGGGCGACGAACTCGCCCTGGCTGGTGATGCGCTTCCCCGCCGCCGCCACGGTGGCGAGGTTGCCGAACCGCACGCGGCGCGTCGCCAGCATCGGCAGGCTCCAGCGCAGGCGCAGCGCGATCTCGACCCAGTTGGCGAGCCCCAAGGCCTGGCGCGTGGTGAAGCGGTTGCGCACGTCGCGCTCGCGGTTGGCGCGCATCGCGATGTCGACGGTCAGCACCAGCGCCGAGCAGCCGGCCGCATCCGCGCGCGCGATCAGGTCTTTCGTGATCTCGCGGTCCTTGGTGACATAGAGCTGGAACCAGAACGGCGCCTTGGTGGCGGCGCGCACCTCCTCGATCGAGCAGATCGAAGCGGTGCTGAGGCAATAGGGAATGCCGGCGGCCTCGGCCGCGCGCGCCGCCGCGATCTCGCCCTTGGGCCAGAGCAGGCCGGCAAAGCCGGTCGGCGCCAACGCCAGCGGCAGCGACTGCTCGGCGCCGAGCACGCTCACGCCGAGCTTCCGCTCCGACATGTCGCGCAGCACGCGATGGCGGAAGCGCCAGCGGTCGAACGCCTCCTCGTTCCAGCGCAAGGTCTTCTCGTCGTAGGCGCCGCCCTCGACATAGTCGAACAGGAAGCGCGGCAGGCGCCGGCGCGCCGCCTCGCGCAGGTCACGGATGTTGACGATCATGCGACGGCGCCGCCTTAGAGCGGCTTCCTGATCAACCGCGCGATCTCGCCGACGATGCCGCGGCGGAACGCGAGCACGCAGACGACGAAGATGCCGCCCTGGATTACGCTGATCCAGGGACCGGCCCGCTCCGCGAGCAGCTCCTCGATCGTGATCAGCACCGCCGCGCCGACCACGGGGCCGAAGATCGTGCCCATGCCGCCCAAGAGCGCCATCAGCACGACCTCGCCCGACATCGGCCAGTTCACATCGGTGAGCGAGGCGCTGCCGGAGACGAACACCTTGGTGCCGCCGGCGAGGCCGGCGAGCGCCGCCGAGAGCACGAACGCCATCAGCTTGTAGCGGTCGACGTGATAGCCGAGCGAGATCGCGCGCGGCTCGTTCTCGCGGATCGCCTTCAGCACCTGGCCGAACGGCGAATGCACGATCCGGTAGATGACGAGGAACCCCAGCACGAAGACGCCGAGCACGAACCAATAGAGCGTCATGTTGTTGCGCAGATCGAGCAGGCCGAACAGCGCGGTGCGGTTGGCGTTGCCGCCGAGCTGGAGCCCGTCCTCGCCGCCGGTGAACGGCACCTGCACCGCGAAGAAGTAGATCATCTGCGCGAAGGCGAGCGTGATCATCGCGAAGTAGATGCCGAGACGGCGGATCGCGAACTTGCCGATGACGTAGCCGAACACGGCCGCCACGGCGACGCCGAGCAGAATGGCGATCTCCGGCGGGAACGGCGGCAGCTTCACGTAGATCGGGATCGTGAAGCCGTCGAAGAGGTGGTAGCCGGCGATCGTGAGCTTCTTGCCCTCCCAAAACGGTATGCCGTCGATGGTGAGGCCCTTCGCCGCGAAATGCGCGCTGGTATAGGCGGCCGACCCCCAGAACGCGGCGTGGCCGAACGAGAGCAGGCCGGCAAAGCCGATCAGCAGATTGAAGGCGCAGGCGAACAACGCGAAGCACAGCACCTTGGCGAGCGAAACCGGGTAGATCTCGAACGGCGCCGCGACGAACACGGCCATCATGATCGCGAACGCCAGGTAGTGGTGCCAGAGCGAGCCGTGCTCGGGCAGCGCGGTCAGCGACGATTCTTCCAGGACCGGCGCTTCGACTTTGGCTTCGTTCATCTCAGGCCCGCCCGAACAGGCCCGCCGGCTTGATCAGCAGGACGATGGCCATGATCACGAAGATGACGGTGTTGGATGCTTCCGGGAAAAAGACCTTGGTCAGGCCCTCGATCACACCGAGCGTGAAGCCGGTTATGACCGAGCCGAGGATCGAGCCCATGCCGCCGATGACGACCACGGCGAAGACGATGATGATGATGTTGCTGCCCATCTGCGGGGTGACCGCTTCCATCGGTGCGGCCAAAACGCCGGCCAGCGCGGCGAGCGCCACGCCGCCGGCATAGGTGAAGGTGAGCATGCGCGGCACGTTGATGCCGAAGGCCTGTACCAGCGCCGCGTTCTCCGTCGCGGCCCTGAGATACGCGCCGAGCTTGGTGCGCTCGATGAGGAACCAGGTGGCGATGCACACCGCGAGCGAGGCGAGCACCACCCAGAGCCGATAGTTCGGCATGTACATGAAGCCGAGCTGCTGGCCGCCTTGGAGAAGTGCCGGCGCGTCGTAGGGCTGGCCCGAGGTGCCGTATTCGTTGCGGAACAGGCCCTCGACGATCAGCGCCAGGCCGAAGGTGAGCAAGAGGCCGTAGAGGTGGTCGAGCTTGTAGAGCCAGCGCAGTAGCGCGCGCTCGATGACGACGCCGAACAAGCCGACCGCGAGCGGCGCGATCAGCAGCGCGCCCCAATAGCCGATCTGGAACTGGAGGAGCCATTCGGGCGGCGTGAGGCCGATCTGGGTCACGAGCCAGCCGAGGCTCGGGCCGAGCCGGTCGAGCAGCAGCCAGGCCACGAACGCGCCGGTCATGTAGAGCGCGCCGTGCGCGAAGTTCACCACGTTGAGCATGCCGAAGATCACGGCGAGGCCGAGGCTCAACATCGCGTAGAACGCGCCGTTGATCAGGCCGAGCAGAAGCTGGCCGAACAGGGCCTGCGGCGTGATCCCGAGCAGCTCGAACATGGCCTCGCGTCCGATGATTGAGCGGACTGGCCCCCAC
>SBBV01000139.1 GCA_005240015.1 Candidatus Odyssella thessalonicensis
ATCGGCGCCGGCGGCAAGCGCGAGCTCGTGGTGGTGCCCGCGAAGCGCGCGATCACCGTCGCCGATCTGCTGCGCCACACCTCGGGCCTCACCTACGGCTATGTCGGCGGCTCGCTCGTGAAACAGGGCTATGTCGACGCGCGGATCCTCGAAGGCCTGCGCAACGGCGGCGACCTCGTCGCGAAGCTCGCGAAGCTGCCGCTCTCGGCCGAGCCCGGCACCGCCTGGGACTATGGCCACTCGACCGACGTGCTCGGCGTGCTCATCGAGCGCGTCAGCAGCCGGCCGCTCGACGAGTTCTTGGAGCGGCGGATCCTTCGGCCGCTCGGCATGAACGACACGCGCTTCTTCGTGCCCAAGTCGGAGCGCGCGCGCCTGGCCGCGCCGCTGCCACCGATGCGCTTCGCCGACGTTTCCGAACGGCCCGGCTTCGCGGCCGGCGGCCACGGCCTCTACGGGACCGCGGCCGATTATCTCCGCTTCGCGCAGATGCTGCTGAACGGCGGCGCGCTCGACGGCGTGCGCTTCTTGAAGCGTGAGACCGTGGCGGCGATGACGACCGACCAGCTCGGTCCGCTCGGCGCGCAGCACGCGCCGGGGCCCGGTTATGGCTTCGGGCTCGGCTTCGCGGTCCGCACCGGCGACGCCGAAGTGCCGGGCTCGCCCGGCGACTATTATTGGTCGGGTTGGGCGGGTACATTCTTCTGGATCGACCCGCGCGAGCGCTTGATCGGCATCATGATGCTGCAGGCGCCCGAGCGCGGCTACGAGTGCTGGGTCCGGATGCGGACGGCGGTTTACGGCGCGCTGATACGCTAAGCGCCGGCCCCGCGCGGCGCCGCGCTCCGAGCCCTTTTTGCAAGGGAGGAGCGCCGCCCATGGTGAAGCGCCTTTTCGCGGCCGCCACCCTCGTCGCCTTTGCCTTCGCCGCGCCGCGCGCGGCCCCGGCCTTCGCCGAAACGGCGGTCGCGCAGAAGCCCGACATCGCCGGGCTCTCGCAGGAGCGGCTGGCCAAGCTCGTCTCGGTGTTCCGCTCGGACGTCGACGAGGGACGCATTCCCGGCGCGGTCATCGTCGTCGCGCGCAACGGCCAGGTGGCGCTGTTCGAGGCTGTGGGCTTCCGCGATCGCGCGGCCGGCGCAAAGATGGAGAAGGATGCGATCTTCCGCCTCTACTCGATGACCAAGCCCGTCGTCAGCGTGGCGGCGATGATGCTGGTGGAGGAAGGGCGCATGCTGCTCTCGGACCCGGTCTCGAAGTTCATGCCGGAGCTGAAGGGCTTGAAGGTCGGCGTCGAGAAGGCGGGCCCGGATGGCAAGCCCGTGCTCGAGACGGTGCCGGCCGCGCGCGAGATGACGGTGCAGGATCTCTTGCGCCACACCTCGGGCCTCACCTACGGCGTGTTCGGCCGCTCGCTGGTGAAGGCCGCCTACAACGAGGCCAAGACGCTCGACGCCAGTCAGACCAGCGGCGAGCTCGTCGCGAAATTGGCGAAGCTGCCGCTCGCGTTCCAGCCCGGGACCATCTGGGACTACAGCCAGTCGACCGATCTTCTGGGCGTGCTGGTCGAGCGCGTGTCGGGCAAGCCGCTCGACATGTTCATCGAGGAGCGCATCCTCAAGCCGCTCGGCATGAAGGATTCGGGCTTCTTCGTGCCCGAGGCGCAGCACGGGCGCATCGCCGAAGCGCAGCCCGAGGGCGGCAAGCCGCAGAACCTGCTGCCGGTGAAACAGCGACCGACCTTTCTCGCCGGCGGTCACGGCATGGTCGGCACGGCCGCCGACTATCTCCGCTTCACGACCATGCTGCTGAACGGCGGCGAGCTCGACGGCGTGCGCCTTCTGAGCCGGAAGACGGTCGAATACATGACCAGCGACCATCTGGGCGGCCTCTCGCGCGGCCCGGCCTTCGGCGCCGGGCCCGGCTATGGCTTCGGACTCGGCTTCGCGGTGCGGACACAGCCCGGCGTGGCGCCGCTGCCCGGCTCGGTCGGCGATTATTTCTGGGCCGGCCTGGCTGGCACGTACTTCGTCGTCGATCCCAAGGAGCGGATCATCGCGATCATGATGATCCAGGCGCCCGGCCCGCGCGCCTATTATTGGGCGTTGTTCCGCACGCTCGTCTATGCGGCGCTGGTGAAGTGAGCGGCGGAGTGCCCGGTCCGAGGGCGCTCGCACAAAGCCTTCCCCTGCTTGCGGGGGAAGGTTGGATGGGGGTGAGGCCGCTGCAGAGCCCGCGATCATCTCGCATGACGACGGGGCGGCACACTTCATCGGAGGTAGCGGCTCCTTGTCCTCACCCCCACCCCGCCCCCTCCCGCTATTCGCGCGGGAGGGAGACGACGGCGCGCGTCATCGCCGCAATACTCATGGCGCTCGTGCCAAGCCTTGCCGCAGCCGAAACCGTAACCTTTCCCGGCGATGAGATAACGCTCTCCGCGCATCTCGTTCGCCCGGCCGGAGCGGGACCATTCCCTGCGGTGATCGCGCTGCATGGCTGCGACGGGCTCTATGCGCGCGGCGGCAATGCCGGCGAGGGGGCGCTGCCGCCGCGCCACGCCGATTGGAGCGCGCGGCTCGCCGAAGCGGGCTTCCTCGTGCTGATGCCCGACAGCTTCGGCTCGCGCGGGCTCGGGCCGCAGTGCCGCGTGCGCGAGCGCGAGGTTCGCCCCTCGCGCGAGCGCGTCGCCGACGCGCTCGCCGCCAAGGCGTATCTCCAGGCGCGCGCCGACGTGAAGGCGAACGCGATCTCGCTGCTCGGCTGGTCCAATGGCGGCTCGACCGTGCTCTATGCGGTGGAG
>SBBV01000447.1 GCA_005240015.1 Candidatus Odyssella thessalonicensis
CCATCGTCGAGCGCTTCGCCGCGGGCGAGAAGGCGGTCTACGGGTTGAACACCGGCCTCGGCGCGGCGGTCGATACCGCGCTCGCCGAGGCCGACCTCGCGGATTTTCAGCGCCGCGCGCTGATGGCCCGGGCGGTGGGCGTGGGCGACTTTCTGACGACGGAAGAGGTGCGGGCCACGTTGTTCGTCCGCCTCGCCGGGATCGCACAGGGTGTATCGGGTCTCTCCCCGCCATTCGCCGAGGTGATCCGCGCCATGCTGAACAGCCGCGTCCATCCGCGCGCAAGGCGCATCGGAACGCTGGGCGAGGCTGACCTCAGCCCGCTCGCACAACTCTTTTTGCCTCTGGCGGGCGAGGGCGAAGCCGAATTCGGCGGACGCGTTTTGCCGGGCGCGGAGGCCTTGCGACGCGCGAAGATCGACTGCCCGCCGCTCGGTCCCAAGGACGCGATCGCGCTTCTGAACGCCAACGCCTTCGGGGTCGGCATCGCGGCCTTGACGATCCAAGATGCCGAGCTTGCGCTCGAGGCGATGACGGCGGCGGGCGCGCTGTCGCTCGAAGCAATTCGGGCAAACCTTTCG
This sequence comes from Candidatus Odyssella thessalonicensis, assembly GCA_005240015.1. Taxonomy (GTDB): domain Bacteria; phylum Pseudomonadota; class Alphaproteobacteria; order Bin65; family Bin65; genus SBBV01. The sequence goes on from SBBV01000447.1 coordinate 582, forward strand.
CCGCTCGATTCTCGGGTATCGTCCCTGCGGCCGGCGCCCGGACAGAGGGAGGCATCGCAGCGGCTGTTACGCATCCTCGACGGAAGCGATCTTCTCGCGCCGGGCCATGCGCGCCGCGTTCAGGATCCGCTGTCCTTCCGCTGTCTCGCCCCGGTGCTCGGGGCGGCGCTCGACCTGCTCGCGCGGGCCCGCACCGCGGTCGAGGCCGATCTCAACGGCGCAGGGGACAGCCCTGCGGTGCTCGTCGAAGGCGGCGAGATGCTCTCGACCGTCAATTTCGACACGACCGCGATCGCCCTCGGCTTCGAGGGGCTGGCTCTAGCGCTCTCGCACGCGGCCGCGATCGGCGTCTTCCGCATCGCCAAGCTGATGTCGCCGGCATTCTCCGGTCTGCCACGGTTCCTGACCCGGCATGGCGGCGCTCGGGCCGGCTTTGCGACCACGCAGAAGACGGCCGCCGCGCTCGAGGCGGAGATTCGTCAGCTCGCATCGCCGATCGGGCCGATGGCCGCCCCAGTCGCCGACGGCGTCGAGGACTACGCGCCCATGACACCGCGCGTGATCGAGAAAACACGCGAGATTGTTCGCCGTCTGACCCGCCTGGCGGCGATCGAGCTCGTCGTCGCCGCGCAGGCGGTGGATCTCCGGGGCGATCTGACGATGGGTCAAGGCACGCGCCGCGCGCATGCCTGGGTTCGCACGCACGTGGGCGCGCTGGACGAGGATCGCCCGGCCGGCCGCGATTTCGAGCTTCTGGCCGATCTCATCGCAGCGGGCGAGCTGCGGTCCGTCTTCGCCGGTCTCCGATGAGCTGGACGCTCAGCAACTACGATCGGCTGGCGGCAGCGCTCGCGGAGCATGTCGTACTCGTCGGCACCGCGCTCGCCATTGCCCTGGCGATCGCGTTTCCGCTTGGGATCTGGTCGGCGCGGCGGCGGGGTCTCTACACCGTGGTGATGAGCCTTGCGGGCGTGCTCTACACGATCCCGGCTCTCGCGCTGTTCGCGCTGCTCATCCCGATGATGGGATTGGGCACCGCCCCGGCGATCACGGCCCTCGTCCTTTATTCCCTGCTCATTCTGGTGCGAAACATCGCAACCGGCATACGCGAGCTTCCGAGCGAGCTCATCGAAGCCGCCGACGGCATGGGCTATGGGCCGTGGCGGCGGCTCATGAAGATCGAGCTTCCTTTGGCGCTTCCGGTCATCGTCGCCGGCATCCGAATCACCACGGTGACCCAGATCTCGGTCGCGACCATCGCGGCCTACATCAATGCCGGCGGACTGGGCGATATCATCTTCCAAGGCATAACCCAGGATTTCGGGGAGAAGATCGTGGCCGGCGCGATCGTAACGTCGGTGCTGGCGATCGCGGCCGACGAATTACTGCGCCGCCTCGAGCGCCGGCTGCGCGCGGCGACCGCGGAGCGCAGCTGATGTTGCGGGACGTGATCGTCTGGATCGCCGAGCATCCAAGAGTGTTGGCGCAGGCCGCCGACCAGCACGTTGCCCTGTCGGTCACCGCGCTGATCGCGGCCATCGCGATTGCGCTTCCGCTGGCATTTTCGCTCACCCGCTGGGCCGCCGCGGCAAACGCCGCGATCGCGGTCGTCAACGTGCTTCGCACGGTCCCCAGCCTTGCCCTGCTGGTGATCATGCTGCCGTTCCTCGGCACCGGCTTTCTGCCGTCTGCGGTTGCGCTCACGCTCTATGGGCTGCCGGCGATCCTCATCAATGCCTACACCGGGCTGCGCGAAGTCGACGCGGACATCGTCGAGGCTGCCCGCGGCCAAGGCATGACCGGCCGCCAGATCATGCGCCGCATCGAGATTCCGCTCGCCCTGCCCGTGATCTTCGCCGGCATCCGCACCGCAGCCGTGCAGATCGTGTCGGCGGCGACGCTGGCCGCCTTCATCGGCGGCGGCGGACTGGGCGAACTCCTCACCGCGGGCATGGGAACGCTCGACATCCCCCAGCTCGTTGTCGGCGGGCTCACCGTCGCGCTGCTCGCGGTTGCGACCGAGCTGACGTTCGGCCTGGTCGAGTGGCGCATGAGGCGGTCGGTCACGGCCGAGGCCAGATGATCCGTCTCGAGCAAGTTACCAAGCTTTTCCCAGGCACGGCGCGGCCCGCGGTCGATCTGCTGGACCTCGAGGTGCCGAGCGGCGCAACCTGCGTTCTGATCGGGCCGTCCGGCTGCGGCAAAACCACGACCATGCGCATCGTCAATCGGCTGATCGAGCCGACGTCGGGCCGGATCGTGGTCGGGGAGGAGGACGTAACGCGGTCCGACCCGATCCAGCTGCGCCGCCGGATCGGATACGTCATCCAGCAGGTCGGGCTCTTCCCGCACATGACCATCGCCGAGAACGTTGCAACCGTGCCGCGCCTGCTCGGCTGGCACCCGGAGCGAATCGTGCGACGCGTGGCGGAGATGCTGTCGCTCGTCGGCCTCGAGCCGGCGCAGTTCCTCGCTCGCTACCCGCGCCATCTGTCGGGGGGACAGCGCCAGCGCGTCGGGGTGGCGCGGGCCCTGGCCGCGGATCCGCCGATCATGCTCATGGACGAGCCGTTCGGCGCGGTCGATCCCATCGTCCGGGCGCGCTTGCAGACGGAATTTCTCGGCATCCTGCGCGGCTTGCGCAAGACCGTCATCTTCGTCACGCACGACATCGACGAGGCGATCCGCATGGGCGATCTCATGGCCATCATGAAGGACGGGCGCATCGCGCAGTGCGACACGCCCGAGCGGCTGCTCTCCGCTCCCAAGGATCCGTTCGTCGCGGATTTTGTCGGCACCGACCGCGCGCTGAAACGCTTGGGGCTCGTGACCGCGGTCGCCGCCGCAGCGATCACCCCGCCCACCCCTGGCGCTCCCGTCGTA